>NZ_JACDNT010000092.1 GCF_017656475.1 Archaeoglobus sp. | reverse complement strand
ACTGTCATCGGGCAGAAAGGCAATGCGATAAAGGTTTTTGATATTATTTCGGCGCAGGGGAAGGAAACGACCTGGACAGCGAGGAGGGCGAGGCGGCTTTATGAGAAATATAACGCTAAAGTTGTGAACGTGGATGACACGGGCGTCGGCGGTGGCGTTACCGACTTGCTTAAAGAAGAGGGCGTCCGCGTCAGCCCCATCAAGTTCGGCGCGAGCCCGACCAACGACGAAGCAAAGGCCCTCTTTGCTAACCTTAAGGCCCAAATCTATTATGAGCTAAGGGACTATTTCGACCCGGCCAAGGATGGTATTATCGCTATTCCCAACCACTCGAAGCTTATCCGCGACCTCTCTGCCCTGAAACAGGACTATACAAGCAAGGATAAAATCAAGATAATTGACCCACCCAAGTCGCCCGATTACGCCGATAGTTTAGTTTTAGCCGTCACACGTGTGAGCTTAGCGAGAGGAACAAAACTCCCGCCACGTATGTTTATGAAGAGGAGGGTATGAGATGGTAACGTTTCCGCGTAAGCAAATAAGCACGCTCGCGGCCCGGCTGTTTCCACGTAAACAACGCGTTAGCCCGCTCCGCTTACGGAAGAGCCTAACGCCACAGGCGTCTATAATCACAAACAAAGCAGTATATAAGCCGCTGAGCGAGGAAGTAATGCTGCTCTGTGAAAACGCTTACTTAAAAGAGCCGCTCACGAGGAAAGGTATTTTAAAGCGTTCACACGACGCCTTTGAGCGCTGGCTGAGGATAGAAAGTGAGGATGAACGCGTAAAAGAGATTTTCACTGAGCTTGAAAAGAGGACGGACTTAAAGAATAGGCTTATCGACCTGCTTAAAAACGCAATGATTTACGGCGTCGGCTACCTCGAAATCATCTACGAGAACGACACCGAGCCGCCCGACCAAGAGCCGCCCGAAACGCCTATTATTGGCCTCGAACTGATTGACCCAAAGACGCTGTGGCCGGTCTATCAGGATGACCCGAACAAGGAGCGCTACGGCGAACTGCTTTACTATGAGCAGAGGATTAATAGGCCCGGCGTTAAGCCGGTTAAACTTCATCCGGCCCGCGTGATAGAATTCAAATATGATACCCTCGCGGACGGTAGGCGCCCGGTCGGCGTCATTGAGCCGATGCTCCATGT
>NZ_JACDNT010000091.1 GCF_017656475.1 Archaeoglobus sp. | reverse complement strand
TATGGGCTGAGGGAAAGAGCCTACATGCTCCGCGATATCGAGCACGAGGATACGCTTTTGCTGAAAGCTCAGCAGATAATCGCCGACAACAAAGACCCTGTTGAGCACATAGAGATAGAAGCGCCGTTTACCTCCGATATTCTCACCCTCGATGTGGGCGATACGATAACGATTAACGACAGCGAGCTCGGGCTGAACGGCGACTACCGGATTAAGCGCCTCGAAATCAAGCCGACGACGATACGGGCCGAACTGGTGAACACTATCGCCTTACTGAGCGATAAGCTGAAAGAATACTATAACGGGCTGGAAAGTCTCGGCGTCTACGCACAGGGCGCGACGAACCTGTACAGCGTTCAAGACAGTGACAATGCCGACCCTGACCACCCGCTCGAACTGAAAATTTATGTCCCGCCTGAGGCCATTAAAATCAACCGCGTAAAGCTAAACCTCGTCGTCGGGCCGTTTAGGGCGTATTCGAAGGCCGTCCTCGGAGGAGGAGCTGTAATTGGGACGAGCGAGGCAAGTGCAGCGAATACTTCTGTTAGTACTGCAGCCTCTGAATCAAAATCACTCTCTCTCACAATCCATGATATTTCTGAGTATTATGCAGAATTGGTCATTGTGAATCACTGGACAAACTCATATACAAATGATATCACTATAACTGATAGCGAGGGATATTCTGCTACTACAGACCACAATTTTGAGTCTCATGGCTCATACGTATATTCATGGAAACGGCAATTTTCAAGCAGGAAAAATAGCGTTACGATTGATGTGCAGTTGTCAGATATACCCATGGATATGACTCTACTCGTAGTACATGATGGAACGCATACACATGATATCACCCTCCCAGACCACACCCACGATATCGATTTTGGCATCTATGAAATCGACACAGAGGCGACGGTGGACATCGCCGTGAATGGCACGGTAGTAAAGCAAGGGAGCACGGGCGAAACCGACCTCGACATAACGCAGTATATTACGACCGGCTGGAACACGATAACGCTCACCCCCTCCGACCTCGCCCGCATCCAGGCGAGCGTATTCTTCCAGGTATTCATACAGTCAAGGTGAGGGGGGCAATGTGGGGCCTGCAACATACCGTTCTTTGCGAGCTTTTGCATATAGCATGGGGCTTGCTACTATACTTGGCTCTGTTATACCCGACGTGGACCATATATT
>NZ_JACDNT010000090.1 GCF_017656475.1 Archaeoglobus sp. | reverse complement strand
TTGGAGAATGAGAGGTAGGGTTTATAAGGTCAAAAATTTCGGGACTATACATTTAGCAATTCTCGTAGAAGGATTTATAGGCAAAGTAACTAAAATAGGGTCTTCCCCACATCACCACTCCGACAACTTCTGAATGAGCTTCTTTTCCTTAAAGCCAAGCTTAATCGTCATCCTTACTAACAGGACAGAAAGAGAGCACTTCTTTCTTACTGGCTCGAAATCATAGCAGTGCAATCGCTTCAAACTGAAAGCTTCTTTTCCCAGCTTTATCACGTCCTCTATTATGCTCCTCAATTTTTTCAGATTCATCTTCAATCCTTCAAACAACTTTTTAACGAGCTTCCTATACTTTCTCTTCTCCTTCTCAACGTTCTTCGAGTTAAAGATAAACAGAGGATAGCTTATCAACCCTTCAAGCTTCTCTAATCTGAAGTTCTTCTTTGGGATGATTAAAGGCACTACACCTTACCTTATCCCGATTAAGTAGTTCTTGTAGGCGTAAAATCCCCTATCCGACTACAGCATCTCCAAACCGATTAACCTCTCCTTTTCAGCATTTCCAGAATCAGAGGGTAAATCCTGCTTTCATGGACATTTGCTGATAACTGGAAGAACAAGGGCGTTAAAGTTCCGTATTCAATCAGAATCATCATCTTCATCTCCAGAAATCCTTTTGTTGAATATCCCTTGTAAGGCTTATCCTTCAAATCCCTCTTTCTGAAGGGATTTAGATTGAGGGATGTATCAGTCCAGTCCAATATTAAAATGGATGGCTTATTTCGCCTTTTATTTGAATTAGCATTAAGAATTGAGAAGACAAAGCTTGAACTGGTCTGCCTCAAATTCTGACATGAATGAGTAGACTGATCTCAATTTAACCTCCTCTTCAATCTTTAAGAACTTTCTCAGGTCTAAACGCTTATTACCGCTAACGGCATAAGATATCTTTAACTCGAAGAACATCGCCAGAATGATGACTTTAAGAATTTTTATGGCTTTGTTTAGGGGGTGTCCGAATAAGCATGTAACCATATAAATAATTGTGCTTCAATCTATCATCTTCTATGGTAACAGCAGATATAGCAGAAAACAACCTGATTAAACTGCTGAAGGAATTTGAGATCTTTGAAAGGAACAAGGTATCCTTGGAAATAAAACTTGCAACAATAGCGATGTACTTACTCTCCTCAAGCCTTAGGAGGATAGCTCTCCTCTTAAACGTTGGGAAATCAACTGTTCATTATTGGATTGAGAAATTTAAGGACTCTCTCGAATCTGAAGGGAAGAAGGAAGTAAAAAGGCTCGTAATAGCAAGAGTTGCTGTAGATGAAACAATTCTGAAATATAATGGGAAGAAATGCTACCTCTTTGC
>NZ_JACDNT010000089.1 GCF_017656475.1 Archaeoglobus sp. | reverse complement strand
TTCCACTTTTCTCACACTTTTATTCTTGAAAAGCCTAAGTGAGCAAACCTTACAAGCCTCGCCCTTCAATGCAGGGTTGCCGTAGAAAAGCCCTTATAATAAACTTTTTAAGTTCAAAAAATAATAAAATTACTTGATGAATGTTGTAATAAAACTAAAATTTTACCCCTCAAAAACACAAGAAGAATTACTAAAAACAATAACCCTAGACTACTTAAACATCAAAAAACAATACTTACACTTCCACTACTTGAGACTCAAGCAAGGCAAACCCTTACTCCCCACAAAAAGCCAGCCAAGAGCTTATGAAGAGTACAAGCTTGAGAAAAGCAACTTTTACAACAAGAAACTCAGGCAAGATTACCCTCAGTATGCTTCCAGATTCTTGCAAGCAGTTGAAAGAGAAGTTATACAAGACTTGAAGAGCTACCAAGCAAAGCTTAAGGATTACCAGAAGGGCAGGGGAAAGCACAAGCCCAGCTACCCCTGGCCTAGAGAGAAGAGCTTGAGGTTTGTAGTGAAAAACAATGGGGTGAAGATAGACAGGGAGAAGAGACTGTTAACCCTAACACTCTCAAAGGACTTGAAGTTAGAGTTAAAATTCAAGGGTAAATTTTACTGGGTAGGAGAAGTTGGCAAGGCTGAAGTTAGACGGGAAGCTGATGGCCACTGGTACGCTTATATAACAATTAGAAACCCCAAAAAACCCAAGAAGGAGAAAAAACAAGTGAAAGCACCAAGAAAGCACTTAATTGCTGGAATAGACCTGGGGTTGAACAATTTAATGGCAATTGTTTTGTATGACAAGGCCACTGGAGAACTTGTGGGGAGCATTCTGGTTAAGGGCAGGGTTCTCAAAGCAGTAATGTTCAAGTATCAAAAATTAATAGCAAAAATACAGCAAGGTTTGAGTGCTAATAATCAAAAGACTTCCAGGAGGCTTAGAAAAGCTTACTGGAGGCTTGTAAAAACCTTGGAGAGTTTATCAAGAATGCTTGTGGTTAAAGCATTCAAGATTCTAAAAGCTTTGGGTGTGAAGGAGCTTGTGGTTGGTGATGTTAAAAACATTCCAAGGGACAGGATTAGAAAAGTGAATTTCATGCTCCAGTACTGGAGTTATTACAAGCTTAAAAAGTTTATTGAGTTTAAGAGTGAACAGTTTGGCTTCAAGCTTAAGTGGGTGAGTGAGGCTTTCACTAGCTTGACTGACCCCTTAACTGGTGAAGTTGTTAAAAGCTCAGGGGGGGAGTGCTCCCTGGTAACAGGGAAGCATTTGGTTTTTGGTAGGGTTTTCAGGGGTTTGTTTAAGTCTCCCTCCCTGGGTAAGGTGCTTAACGCTGATTTGGTTAGTGCTTTTAATGTTTTGAGAAAAGTTTATAACATAACCCCAAGCCTTACCCAGGTTGTTAGAGTCTTATCTGGAGGCTCTTCAGTTGTTGTAAGCTTTCAGAAGAGCCTGGGCGGGGTAGGGGTAAGGGTTGGTGGCTCAGCCCAAGCCTTGAAGCCTTCACTGGTAAT
>NZ_JACDNT010000088.1 GCF_017656475.1 Archaeoglobus sp. | reverse complement strand
ACTTTTCGGCATCTTCAAAGCGCCCCTCCCTCAACAGGTGGGCAGTCCAGAGGTAAAGGCCAAGGGTTTCGAGTTCTCCCCTTTCGGCGAGCTCCTCAGAGCGTTTGAACATATCCTCAACGGCGCTCTGGACAGCTTCCTTAGAATAGCCCGCGTACTTAAGGCCGTTCAGGATGCCGAGGAGCTTCTGGGCTTCGAGGGTGATGTTTTTTGGTGCTGGTTTCTTCTCTTTCGGGAGTTCTGGTTTTTCTTTTCGTTCCCCTTCTCGAAGTCCTGCTAGGAACTTAATCAGATCTTCGTTGTGTACTGCACTTACTAGCATTGGGTTGCTATCGAGGTGATGTGTCTTTACTTTTCCTTGCAGTTCTTCTGCTACTATTTTTTTCGCAAGATCTCTCGCTTTCTTCAGTGCGTATTCCACATCTTCCTCTGTTATTCCCCGTATTCTTGTGGCTGCAAGTAGTTCTGGATATAACTCTTTCGCCATTTTTTCTAGGTTTTCATCTTTCGCGAACTCATCGAAGTCCTTTAGTATCCTTCCTCGGTTCGGCATTTTTGTCTCGTCATTTGCGTATTTATCCTTTATTACGTGCGCTTCTCTTTCTACAGCGAACTTGTCCAACATTTTCCCGGACATTTCTCCGAGAGCGTCTCTCTCTATGCTTCCGCTGGGCGTACCTCTGTGAAGTAGGTGTGTCACAGCCAACTGGAAAAGAAGGTGATACAAGAGAGCGTCTTTGGGCGTTTTCGCAACGCGTGGGATCTGGGTAGTGCGCTGTCCCTCTTTTCTCCACTCACTCTTGAAATATGGTGTGTGTGGTCCATCCCATACATAGTTATTCCGAAATCCGCATTATCTCTGAATTTTTTTATCCTGTGGTGAATTTCTTCATACGCCTGCGCGAGCGTTGCTTCCGGCCAAATCTCCCTGTATATGTATGCTTCAATCTCCTCTTTTCTTTTCTTAAATAATCCTTCCTTTATCCAGCGGATCCTTTTTGTTTTCCCGACTATCGCACCTTTAGCCATTTTGTACCACCACGGTTGTTTACTTGTAGTGCTTAATTACCCCCAATCTTGATTAACTTTTCGAAATCCTCAAGATCCCAGACGAGCCAGCCCTCATTCTTTAACTCCTCTTTCCCCTCAACGCTCTTAGCCACCAGTCTGTAGTTCTTCTCCCAATCGTCCAACCCTACTAACTGGCTCTTCCTCTCCAAGTCCCTCAAAATTCCCCTCGCTTCCCTCTCGCTTAAATCCTTCCACTTCACCTCGACAAGCAAAGCCTTCCTCTCGCGCTCATTGAGAGCGACTAAATCAATCTTCCCACCCTTCCCCCACCACCGGCCGATTTTCGTGAACCTGAAAGGCAGTTTTCCTGCCCTGTTCAGCTTGATTAAAAAGTCCTTTGCAATATTTTCGAAAACCCAGCCGAGATACTCGCTCAGGTTCTCCATCACAAGCTCCACCAGAAAATCGCCCTGTCCAGTCTCTATCAAGTCCACGTTCGGGTGGACGTAGCGGAACCAGAAGGCGAAGTAGGGGTCGGCTAT
>NZ_JACDNT010000087.1 GCF_017656475.1 Archaeoglobus sp. | reverse complement strand
TCGTTGTCCAGCGGACGGGGATTAAGAGCGTGCCGTACTGCGTACCGTCTAACTGCTCGACGAGGCCGGTGTTAAGGATTTCGGCCCTGTTGAGCCACTTTCCGTTGGTCGTGTCAAGGCTTTCGGGGCTGAACCACAAAACGAGGCCGTCCTTGGGCGGGTTGTTCGGGTCGTTAAAGAATGCTGAAACTTCATCGTCGCTTATTGTCCTTCCCCATGCAGCCACTAAAGCGAGTTTGCCCTTTAACGGTGTTCCCGCAAATCTCGTGAATATTCTAAAATATGAGACCTCGCTTCCACCAGTCGCTTCCGTTAATCCAGAATAAATCCACGACGTGCCCGCATCATCCAAGAACAGTTCCACGGAGCTTGTAGTTCTCCGAATAATAAGGACATGCCACCCCGGCGTAAGATTGGTGTCAAAAGAGACCTGATTATTGCTCCCATCTCCATACTCATATGTATAGTAGATATCTCCACTTGTTATGTTAACCCACCAGCCGTTGTGAGCTTCTGTTTCATCCCCATCTGCCATACCAATAATGTCTCCGTCCTCTCCAGCATAATAGAATATTATCCCAATCGTCCAAGCCCTGTCATTTGTTAATTCTTGAACAACTGGGGGAGTGATATAATCATCCACGCCGTCGAAGTAAAGCCCGTATGGCAGGCTCGCGGAGGGCGTGCTTTCGCTCACGGGACGGAGCTGGACGTATGAAGCGCCGTAGATAGTCCCATCGTTCCCGTTGCCACTCTTATCGAGCCACTTTCCATTCGCCGTGTCCACCGAGTCGGGAGCATAGAAGAGGACTAAGCCGTCCGTGGGCGGGTTCATCGGGTCGTTGTAGATGGCCTGGATTTCGGAGTCAGAAAGGGCACGGGAGTAGATGAGAACAATATATAGCTTTCCTTTAAACATTGAATTGTATCCCGCATCAAATGTTGTACCAACCCTCCTGGTTATCTCATAGTCCGATGCAATAACGTTTATGTTTGAGTTGCTCCCGCTCCCTACAATATTTTCATTAATTATCGCATCAATGTTCCCCTCGTTCCATCTGATCCCATACATATTTATCCTTAATGGCTCTGAACCCGAATAAAAATACTCGACCTTCGTGGATTCTGAGTTTGTATAATCCTGAATCCAAAAGGTAATCTTGCCATATGAAAGTTTGTAAAACTCAATCCAGCTATACAACTTCAGCGTAGACGAATATAATGCCAATGGTGCTGTAGAATAGTCTTGAGGAATCTCATCAAGCTTTCCAATGTAGAGGAGAGTGAACTCATTTTTGTCTAAACTTATCGTGCTTGCAGTATCGATATAATCATCGCCGTCGAAGCTGAGCGCGTTATACTCCGTCATCATAACACCTCCTTTAAGCCAAAATAAAGTAAGAGAATCATCTTAGGCGCCTCGCCACGCGCCTCTCTATCTCATTTACCAGCCGGTCGATATCGGCCTCCTCCTTTATCACCGAGCCGTGCAGGTCAACGTTAATCGTTATCGTTCCATAGGCCGGCGTCGCGGTCGGCAGTGGCCTTATTCCCGGCGTGATTATCAGCGGTGGCTCCATCGTCGGGAGAGGGAGCTTAGGCGTGAGGTCTTTCGCCGTGTCAATTCCTCGCTTATAGCCCTCGACGATGTTACGCCCGATGTCCTCGAAAACTTTCGACGGCGAGCTGATACCGAGCCAGCTCTTTATTGTGTTTA
>NZ_JACDNT010000086.1 GCF_017656475.1 Archaeoglobus sp. | reverse complement strand
TGGCATCGCTCTGCATCGGTGGAGGGCAGGGGATGGCCATGGTTGTGGAGAGAGTTTGAATTGTTTATTTTTCTTTTTTGTAGTAGTACTTTCGTACCGCAGATTAATCACATTACCAGATCTGCTCATAATTTTCAAACCCATTATTTTCTGGGCTTCAAGAGATCTTCGTCACTCACGAGCATACCCCTAATTAGCATTTTTAGCAACTCGTCGTAAACCTCATCCATTCTACCGTTTATTGCATCGTTCAAGATTAGCCTGTCGAGTTCTACTTGCATCATCTCGATCCCAGTTATGAGTTTGAGAACACGCTCCCCAGCCTGCAACCCCTCTTTTGCTTCCAGCAAGAGTAGGAACGGATAGAGATGTCTTAGGGCGTTAAGGATTGTGGAATCGATGAGTCTCGTGACATTAAGAACAGTCTGGACGTCCTCCGGATCTCTCGCCTCGATGATCTTCAGAAGCTCCATCTCAAGGGCTCTTGTGGCGAAGATGTAGGTGGGCAAGTCGAAGAATTTTATCTCACGAGCCAAATTCGAGATTTCCACAACTGCATCTTCTACAGCTTTAGGCATGCTACACCTCGGCCAGAACTTATTTATTTTCACACAAACCACTGATCCCTCACATGCAGTATTAGTGCTCAGCAGAACTGCCAAACAGAATTTTTCCTGCTGGGCTACATTCTCTCACTCCGATAACTACGAGCGTGGGCTTTATTTCACTAGCAACCTTGACGATGCTCTTCCCTGGATCTCTAATTTCTTTCACAAGAATGCTCACATTCAACACCCTGTTCTATAGCCTTGGGGGCAAAGTTAAAGAGCAATTTCTCTCCTGCTTGAACATCAATCTCCTTGATGTCGTCTTCAAGTATTCTCGGCCATTGAATATGCTCTATGCGGTGTACCAAGATTAGCTTCTCACTCCTAAGCTTTGCCCCTTCAATGCCAAATTTGACTACTTGTTCTGACTTTTCCGAGCTATCAACATCTGCCAGAATGACCATATTAAAAATTGCTGAGACCATCTGTAAAAACATTGTCAATCAAAATACATCAAACTCCAGCGATATACATGAGAGCGAAGTATACTGCCATTATCATTGCCCCAAGCGGGACGCCGATTTTGGCCCACTCCGTCATCGTTATTCTCATCCTCGCTGCTGCCACGATGTTCGGTATGTTTCCGGGTATGAGCATACCTCCGGAGATTATCAGGCCCATGATGGCACTCTTAACTTGGAACTCGGTGAGGGCTGGGCTTATCTCTGCTGCTGTCAGCGTTGCGTTGTCGAGGAAGGCTGAGATGGTGTTTATCCAGTAAAGAGCCTCGGGAGGGACTTTAGAGATGTACCAGACTATCAGCGGAGCGCAGCCAGAGCCAAGCAGTTCTAAGGCTGCGATGAAGACGTAAACTCTCACAGCCCTCACCACAACGGTTCTCAGCGATTCCGCGTATGCTGGAATTTCTATGCTACCAACATCCCCCCTCCCAACCCTGTAAGCTGCAAGTGCTCCGAGAACCACCACTCCGGGAATAATGTAGTGGCCGAGGAGGTTTAACAGGTAGAAGAAGTCGGCCCCGAGTTTTCTTATTGCTATGGTTGACAGGGGCTCGCCCACGGGTGTTAAAGCTGCCCCCATACCAACAGCAAAGCATGCAATCACTATAAACTTAGGGTCCTTACCAAATCACATCTCAGCCAACCTCTGCAGTACCCTCTTTTCCC
>NZ_JACDNT010000085.1 GCF_017656475.1 Archaeoglobus sp. | reverse complement strand
AGGTGGCGATGCCGGCGATTGCGGCCGAGGTGCAGGAAGAGTTCGGGAAGGCACTCCCAAAGGCCGCGTATAGGTTGTATCTGAGCGTCGTGGAGGCAGAACTATGACACCACAGGACGAGCTCGTGGACTTTCTGAAAGGCCTCTATGCTGAGGCTCTCGATATCGTGGAGCTAAAAAACACCGACTACGCGACCGACGACGACCCGCTTTCAAACTTCCGCCTCGTTGAGGAGCTCGGCATCGTCGAGACTGAAAGGGCTATCTTTGTCAGGCTGAGCGATAAGTACGCCCGGCTGGCGAACTTTCTAAAGCGTGGCGACTTCGCTGTTAAGGACGAGCGCATTGAGGACACAGTAAAGGACTTAATCAACTACGCGGGGATACTGCTCTATGCGATAAAGAAGCGCAAGGAAAAGAGGGTTGAAGAGGAAGAGCTATTTGACTACAACGTCGGGTGAAGGGAATGAGCAGAGAAATCGGACTTATAACACAGGACGTAATCGACGAGTGGCGTCAGCTAAAAAAACATCTGAGCAATGCGTTGTACCACTTCCATATCGCTGACTCAGTAAGAGCGTGCGAGGAGGTCAAGCAGGCATATGAGCTAATAGAGCAGATTGAGCAGGAGCTCAGGGCCGCGCCGCGTGCACGTATCGAGCTGGAAGAAGAGTGAGTTTTTTTCTTCTTTTTTATAAAAAGCTTAAAAATTCTTAAAATCAAATTAATTCTATTGGGGGATAATAGATATTTAATCTTATACCTCGGTCATAAAGCGTTAGACTTTTACCCACTTTGTAAGAAATTAATTATTAATATAATAATTTATTCTTATATATATCATATTTAGCTCATACCCTCAGCCCAGGCTTAACCTTTCTACTCTTTACTCTTTCTCTTAGAAATTAATTATTAATATAATAATTTATTCTGTAAAATAAAGCAATAACAAAGCATAGAGGCTGCAGGCGCAGTGAGAGAAAAGTTTTTAAATAAAATATCAAAATATAATCTGAGGTGAACTATGATGGGCAGACCGAAGAAGTACCCGGGTGGAGCGAAGGTGATGACCATAAGCACGGATGAAAAGACGATAGAAGAGTTCGAGCGCAGGCGCCTGGCCAAAGCTATGACCCGCGGCGAATACCTCCGCTGGCTAATGGACAGGGTGAAAGAGTGAGGCGAGGGCAATGGCTCGCCGGGCTGAATACACCGACCCGAAAATCATCACCGCCGTTATCGAGGGCAGCGTGAAGGCTGAAATGGACGCAGCAAGGGGGCGGCAGAGCTGGGGGAAACTGATAATGTCCCTCTGGGCCGTCCACAAAGGCGACGTCGTGGACAAGATGAGGCTTGAACAGCTGGAGAAAGAAAATGCCGAGCTGAAAAAGCTCGTTGAAGAGATGCGCGCGCAGATAGAGCAACTGCAGGCGCGGCTGGATGGGGAGTCGGCATATAGGGTAAAGAAGCAGAAACAGATTGAGGCGATGCGGGCAGAGTTCGCCGACGTGCTGAAGCCGGGCGAAAGAATCAAGCTGGTCTATCTGTTCCGCCGGCTCGGCGTCCCGCCAGGGGACGGGATGAAGCACAAAGCGGAAACGCTGATAACCAACTGGTTCAACGAGGCAGAATATAATGGAGAACGGGCGCTCATCTCCCGCGACCTTGGGCTGGTCATCTACCCGGATACTCAGCGGGGGGTATTGGGATGGACCGTCAGCCGGCTGGAATAATCCTCTTTTTTACTCTTTCTCTTAGAAATTAATTATTAATATAATAATTTATTCTGATAAATAACATATTTGTCGGAGACGAAGGGACAGGGATAATGCAGATAGAAAAGTTTATAAAGGATAAGTGTATAATAGATAGCGAAGACAAATACGGAGGGGCAAAAAATGAACGGCTGGAAAATCTCAAAGGTGGGAGACATGCTCGTAAAAAAGACGGCAAAAAAGGAGGGATGAAATAT
>NZ_JACDNT010000084.1 GCF_017656475.1 Archaeoglobus sp. | reverse complement strand
GGTGATGAAAATGAGGCCCGGGGTCCGACCGTTCTGTTCTTTCATTTTTTTCATCCAACCAAAAACGGAGGTGAAGCGAAATGAAGCTCAACTTAAAGGAGATTGCGATGCAGGTGGAGAAGGAACTCAAGGAGCTGGCAAAACTAACTGAGGCGTACCACAACGGAGAGCTTGATGAAGACCCTCTTGAAGAGTTCTTTGACAGAATCCTCGACATCAGCAGGGTTCAGCAGCTCCTCATTGACGGTTGGGAGACGATAAGCTATGAAGTCTGCCTGGCGTGGGGTGGACCGGGTATCTGGCTCGAAACGGGCTCATACACCATCAGGGTTGCGTGGTGGGGAGACTACGTTGAATGGCACGTCTACGACCCTGACGCGAGGGAAGCGATTGACATGATTCACGACTACCTCCATGAAATATACGGGTGATGAGTGTGATAGTGAAGGTGAAGGCAAAGAGGGTGTTCAGGCACAAGGAGAGCGACGGCAAGATCAACCCGCTGATTATGGACGACAAAGAAAAGCTCTGGATTGAGACGGAGAGCGGAAGGATAATAGTACTCCCCCTTGAGGACATTGAAGGTCTCGTCTAAGCTTTCTTTTTCGCATGTATGGATAGCTTCAGGAGGTGGTACCATGGGTGTTGCTTTCTATAAAGCCTACGTGTGTCTCGATGGAGACGGTGAGCCGGTCTACTGGGAAGCCCTCGATAAAGACAAAGCTGAGGAGTTTATAAAGCAGTTCCCGATGCCTGAATCTGAAACCTTCGATGATTCTGAAGAGATACTGATAGACATAGCCTATCCTGTTGGACCTATACTCCTCAGACCCACCGAGTCTTTAGAGTTTATTTTCTGGTTTGAAGACCTGATTTCACACTCCCTGGTGGTTTGGTGACCTGATTTCGCACTCCCTCTACTAAAAAAAAAGGAGGTGGTAGGTATGGGGTTCCTCGACAGCCTTAAGAGGGGAAGTTTTATTGCAAGCTTTGGAGCCGTGAAGGAGACCTTCGATGTCTTCCTGAGCGACTACCTCAGGAGCAAGGCGGAGCTCAAGATGCTTGAGGGCAAGCTCGAATTCAAGGCCCGGTTCATATCCCTTCAGACAAACATAGAGGCGATGGACGCTATCCTCGACGAGGTAAAGAATTGGTGTGCCAGGACGATAAAGAAGATTGACAGCATACGGGAGGTGAAGGAATGAACGAAGAAGAAAAAGTCATATATTGGGAGGAGCTGATGCAGGAAATAGCGAACAAATGGAAAATGCTGGTGATGGTAAGGATGGATGAAGAAACAGTCCTATACAAACCGGAGGGTGAAGAGGATGATTAGCTACGTGGTGGTCATCCAGGACGACGAGGGAGGAGTACGACTCAAGGAGGTGAAGTTCGAGGACAGGAATGCAGCGCTCGACTACATGAAGAAGGTGGAGGTGGTTTTCCAGAGGAAGGGCTACGTCGTCGAGTGGGACGAGGAAGACAGGTTCACAGCGGTCTCATCGAAAAACCCTCTCCTCCGCTTTAATGTTTTCATTATTCAGGTGATAGACGTTGAGAGGTGAAGGCTATGAGGTGTGACAAGTACAGGATCAGCAAGCTCGCTGACATCAGCAAAGTACCCGGTCCTGCACGCGATATACTTCTAAAAGCAGCTCATCTAAGGGACGAGTATAAAAAACTTGAAAAAGAATTCAGCAAACTGGAAGAACTCTCCGAAACTTTCAATATCAGCAAAGAAACCATGGACTCAGCACGCTCGCGACTAAAAGAAACCATTGAGGAACTGAACTATACCCTTAATCTTCTGAGGATCATGGGATATTTTGATGGTATCGGGACCAACGGATTCCTTTATCTCTTCAGAATTAAGCAGTATGTCCTGTGCTTCTACGACCGAGCTGAAGGGTTCGTTTTAGATATAGAGATACTCAAGGACACACCCACCGATCCCAAAGAGAGAATTTACGTCGGACGTTTCGTCATGCCGACTGAAGACTTCTTTACACTGATTCTCAGGCTCGGGGAGAAGATCCGCAACGGAGAAGCTGATGAACTCTTGAACTGTTAAGTTTTTATTTTTGCAATAATTTTTCAAAAGGTTTATATACCCTAAATGCACTCCTTATTATG
>NZ_JACDNT010000083.1 GCF_017656475.1 Archaeoglobus sp. | reverse complement strand
GGTGATGAAAATGAGGCCCGGGGTCCGACCGTTCTGTTCTTTCATTTTTTTCATCTAACTAAAAACGGAGGTGATGGGGAATGAATATCAATTTAAAGGAGATTGCGATGCAGGTGGAAGAAGACCTCAAGAAGCTGGGTAAGCGAATTGTGGCGTACCACAACGGAGAGCTTGATGAAGACCCGCTTGAAGAGTTCACTGACAGGATCCTCGACATCAGCAGGACCCAGCAGCTCCTCAGCGATGGCTGGGAGACAACAAGCTACGAAGTCTGCCTGGGGTGGGGCGGTCCCGGCACCTGGCTCGAAACGGGCTCATACACCATCCGGGTTGCCTGGTGGGAAGACTACGTCGAATGGCATGTCTACGACCCTGACGCGAGGGAAGCGATTGACATGGTTCACGACTACCTCCACGAAATATACGGGTGATGAAGGTGATAGTGAAGGTGAAGGCAAAGAGGGTGTTCAGACACAAGGAGAGTGACGGCAAAATCAACCCTCTGGTTATGGACGACAAAGAAAAGCTCTGGATTGAGACGGAGAGCGGAAGGATAATAGTACTCCCCCTTGAGGACATTGAAGGTCTCGTCTAAGCTTTCTTTTTCGCATGTATGGATAGCTTCAGGAGGTGGTACCATGGGTGTTGCGTTCTATAAAGCCTACGTGTGTCTGGATGGAGACGGTGAGCCGGTCTACTGGGAGGCACTTGATAAAGACAAAGCTGAAGAGTTCATAAAACAGTTCCCGATGCCTGAATCTGAAACCTTTGATGATGCTGAAGAGATACTGATAGACATAGCCTATCCTGTTGGGCCTATACTCCTCAGACCCACCGAGTCTTTAGAGTTTATTTTCTGGTTTGAAGACCTGATTTCACACTCCCTGGTGGTTTGGTGACCTGATTTCGCACTCCCTCTACTAAAAAAAAAGGAGGTGGTAGGTATGGGGTTCCTCGACAGCCTTAAGAGGGGAAGTTTTATTGCAAGCTTTGGAGCCGTGAAGGAGACCTTCGATGTCTTCCTGAGCGACTACCTCAGGAGCAAGGCGGAGCTCAAGATGCTTGAGGGCAAGCCCGAGTTCAAGGCCCGGTTCATAACCCTGCAGACTAACATAGAGGCGATGGACACCGTCCTCGATGAGGTGAAGGCATGGTGTGTCAAGACGATAAAGAAGATTGACAGCATACGGGAGGTAAAAGAATGATTAGCTACGTGGTGGTCATCCAGGACGACGAGGGAGGGGTCCGGCTCAAGGAGGTGAAGTTCGAGGACAGGAATGCAGCGCTCGACTACATGAAGAAGGTGGAGGAGGTCTTCCAGAGGAAGGGCTACGTCGTTGAGTGGGATGAGGAGGACAGGTTCACAGCGGTCTCATCGAAAAACCCCCTCCTCCGCTTCAATGTTTTCATTATTCAGGTGATTGACATCGAAAAATGATGACTTTTTTTGTTTTTGCAATAATTTTTCAAAAGGTTTATATACCCTAAATGCACTCCTTATTATGACAACAAAAAGGGAGGTGGTTTCCATGCCGGAGACCATAACTTTGCTGGACGTGTTCGGCGGAGGAAAGAGGAACACCGAGGAGCAGCAGGAGATCGAGTGGGTGAGGTTCGACCAGCCCGACATTGCGGTTGAGGGGAGGGTCACCTTCGTCAACGCAAAGTGGGACGAGGAGAGGAACCGCAGGAGGGCGACCGTCATACTTGAGACTGAGGACGGGAAGCGCCTTGGCATCAGCGGTACCTGGACTACCTTCGTGAGGCTCATAACGAAGTCAGGCATCAAGAAGGACGACCGCATAAGGCTCCACTACAGGGGGACCCTCGCACAGCTTGAGGTCACCGAGCCTGACTACGCAAACGCCTTCAAGCAGGCCTACGAGAGCTACATGCTCTGGCTCAAGAGGCGCGGCAGGAACATAAGGTTCACGAAGCCACCCGCCGGGACCAAGATATTCGACATGGAGGTCCTCTACAGGGCTCCTGAGCCCGAGGAGACAGGCAGCGAGAAGGAAGAAGTCAAAGCTGAGATAGAGAACATAGAGGCCTGACCCCTCTTCTTTTATTTTCTAAAGAAATGGGAGGTGTTGCGTAATGGTGTCTGTACAGCAGGTCCATGCCCTGTACCGAATAATTGACAGGATGGTGGACAGGTACTACAAGGACAAGCTGAAGGAACTCGACGAGGAGATAGAGC
>NZ_JACDNT010000082.1 GCF_017656475.1 Archaeoglobus sp. | reverse complement strand
TCGTCGAGAACGTTCCCTCCGGAATATCCGTTATAAGCTGGAGCATCCCGAACCCCACTGCTCCCATAACCGTTCTCCTGTCAAACGCCTTCCTGAAGCCACACGAGCTCGTCTTCAAAGTGGAGGAGGCTCTCCCCGTAGACGTTCAGAACACATCCCTTGATGTTAACATCACGAACTCATACATGGACGTTAACGTAACAAACTCGGTCCTCCCCGTTGATATTCAGAACTCCTCAATCGTTGTCGAGCAGGCAACCAGCTCCGTCTGGGACATCAACGTTACAAACTCCACACTTGACGTAAACGTCAACGGAACCGCAAGCGTAAGCATTGACAGCGCCACCGTAACGGTAGACACACTCTCCTTCAAAGAGAAGAACTACTCAGGAAACGGCCTCGTCCCCATCTCCGCCACCGTGACCGACAGCTCCACCACAAAGACCTACACAAACACGGGGACCAAAAACGCATACCTGTTCGACTGCGTCGCATCGCTTGAAGGCTCCTCGCCCGCAGCCGGTAAAATTGAAATAAAGCTCTACGACGACACCGACACCCTCCAGGCCGTCATCTTTAAAGCACAGCTGGAAATCACCTCCTACTACGAAACAACCTTCGCACAGAAGCACTTCGACCCGCCGATCACCATCCCTCCGGGCTGGTACGTGACGATGTATGTGTGGGCAAGCAGCGGCACAACGACCTTCGGGCTCATGACGATACTTGAGGAGGTGTGACGCGGTGGGAATGAACCCAAACGAGCTTAAGGTCGGAGACACCTTCCAGCTTGAAGTCACTGAGTATCAGCAGGACCCTGAGACCGGAAAGTTCGTACCCGTCAAAGTCACTAAGACCTTTCAGGTTGTGAGGATAAGGGAGACCCGCTACGGCAAGGAGATCGAAGCAACGGAGGTAGCGTCATGAAAAAGCTCTTCTGGATTCTTCTATTTATTCTGCTGCTGTTTCTTCTGACCAGACAAAAAACTTATAAACCCGAAAAACAAACCTATGAAGAAGCTGCCGCGGAAGAACACTCGTGGTGGACTGGCTGGTTTGGTATGGGAAGGAGGTGGTGAAAGATGAGAAAAATTGAATACCGGAACTATGACGGGACCTTGTTTAGGTTCAACTCACTCGGAAATAAGTATGAGTTTGATATTTCAGAACCACACAACACTGCAGATTACATTATTTTTAAAGATATAGACGAAAACGTATATGCAAAAGACGGTAAAAGCGGAGAAATTGTTGCAAAAGACCCAAACGCGAGTGATGTAGTAACTTCTGTCCTTGAAATGCTCGAATCAGGGACTGTTTATCTAAAAAGTGGTATATACAACTTTAATGGTGAAAATGTATCCCTCAGTAATCTTTCCAACATTAGAATCATCGGAGCTGGTGTCGGTGCTACAAAAATCATAAACGGTGGTTTTGTAAAAAACGATTCAAGCGAAACCGAAAATATAGAAATAGGACATCTAACAATTGACTGTAACAATACAAGCAACTACGCTATAAACCTTGCAACGAATACTAAAAATGTTTACCTCCACCATCTTCAGCTTCTAAGAACATCTGATAAATTTTTATTATACTGGGGACAGGTTGAAAACCTAATAGTTGACTCGGTATATTTTTACGATGCAGGAACTGCATCAGCAGCAGACAACGCTGCCGGCTCTCAGAAAACCAATTCTGACACTGCTACTATATTCACAAACTGTATCTTTGTGAAGGAAAATTCCCAGGGAGGTGCTATGCTAACTACCGGTTCTTCCGGTAAACTTATATTCTCAAATCTCGCATTTGTAGATCTCTCAGACAACTCATACGCAGCAATCAGCCTTGAATCAAGCTTTGGGGATATTGATAAAGTAATCATGAATAATATATTTTCCACCGGCAAAAATCAAGGAATAGCTGTCGGAAATTCAAGCAGTCACACAATTGATACCGTACAGATATCTAACGTAAGCCTCACTGGTGGTGTTCAGGTGCTATACACTTTAAACGCTGAACTATCCAACATATATGTTTATAACTCCAAATATGGAGTCGTTCTCAACACAATAGAACACGCCGTATTGTCGAATATCACTATCAAAAATACAAACATATATGGTTCAACCTACGTTTACGATAAGGCAGGTCTGTACGTAGAAAACGTTGAAAACCTCTCCGTAACAAACCTCCATGTGTATGACGATCAAACCTCACCTACAACTCCTTATGGAATCCGTATTAAAAACACTAATTTAGGTGGAACGTACAATTTTACCAATACACAGCTTACAGGCCCTTTCACCGTAACCGCTATTGATCTAAATAATGTTGGGTCTATATCATTTAAAGGAGGTAATTTACAGAGTGAAGGAACAGCAACCTTCTCAGGTGACGGCTCCACGACCCAGTTCACAATCGCCCACGGGCTGGT
>NZ_JACDNT010000081.1 GCF_017656475.1 Archaeoglobus sp. | reverse complement strand
GATTGAGAAGTTCTTGGGTGATAAGTTTAGGATGTTGTGCACTTAACCATAATTGAAAAATAGCCATTCTGTCAGGAACGATGAAATAGAACTGCTGTAAATTGCAACTTCTGCACAGTAAGCGCTGAAAGTTAAAGACACACTTTAACGGAAAAATCATAAACTCCACAGGCAAGCTGGTTCCATGTACTTCATCACGTCAAACGAGGGCAAGTTTAGGGAAGTAAGAGAGATGGCGGCGAAGTATGGAATCGAGGTTGAGTGGCTGAAGATGGAGTACCTTGAACCCCAAGGAAACAGTCTGGAAGAGATAGCAAGAGTGAGTGCGGAGATGCTCTCATCTCAAATCGAAGATGAGTTCTTCCTTGAGGACAGCGGTCTGTTCATTGAGGCGTTGAAGGGCTTTCCTGGTCCATATTCGAGCTACGTTTTCAAAACCATAGGTAACGAGGGAATTCTGAAACTTATGAACGGGGTTGAGGACAGAAGAGCGTACTTTATGGCCGTAGTCGCTTATTTTGATGGCAGCACCGTTAGAACCTTTACCGGCAAGGTGGAGGGAGAAATAGCGAGAGAGATGAGGGGAACGCAGGGATTTGGCTACGACCCGATTTTTCTCTACGGTGACAAGACCTTCGCAGAGATGAGCACCGAAGAGAAGAACAGAGTTTCACACAGAAGAAGAGCCCTCGAAGAGTTCTTCAGGTGGCTCAAGGAAAATAAAAGTTAAAAAATTCATTCTTCAGACTCCTCCTCTCCGCTCTCTCCCTCTGGTCCCTTCTCCTTCTCCAGTCCCTTCGCTGCAATGACGTCATCGATTCTCAGTATCATTATTGCTACCTCTGTTGCACTTGAAATTGCCTGAGTCTTGACCTTCAGTGGCTCGAGGACACCTTTCTCCTTCATGCAGGTCACTTCACCGCTGAACACATCGACACCGTAGGTTGTCTTGCCCTCCTCGTGGGCCTTCCTCAGCTCGACTAGGATGTCAATCGGGTCAAGTCCTGAGTTCTCTGCCAGAGCCCTCGGAATGACCTCAAGTGCTGATGCAAAAGCCTCTGCAGCAAGCTGCTCTCTGCCGCCGAGGGTCGGAGCCCACTCTCTGAGCTTCAGGGCAACCTCGATTTCAGGTGCTCCGCCACCAGCCACAACTTTGCCACTCTCAAGGGCAGCCTTTACGACCTTTATAGCATCCTGCAGGCTTCTCTCGACCTCATCAACCACATGCTCGCTGCCACCTCTGATGAGTATTGTCACAGCCTTGGGGTTCTTGCATCCCTCGATGAAGACCATCTTCTCGTCGCCGACCTTCCTCTCCTCAACCAGATCAGCCTCACCGAGGTCGACGGAGGTTATCTCCCTCAGGTCGGTGATTATTTTCGCTCCGCACGCCTTGGCGATCTTCTCAATGTCGCTCTGCTTCACTCTCCTCACTGCAAGAATTCCGGCCTTTGCGAGGTAGTACTGGGCCAGATCATCGATGCCCTTCTGACAGAAGACGACGTTTGCACCGGCTTCTGCCAGCTTGTCCACCATCTCCTTGAGCATCTTCTCCTCCTGCTCGATGAACTTCATGAGCTGGTCGGGGTCTGTGATTCTAATCTCAGCATCAGTCTCGGTCTCCTTGACCTCAAGGGCTGCCTTGAGAACGGCTATCTTCGCGTTCTTGACCCTCTTGGGCATTCCTGGGTGGACAACTTCTTTGTCGATAACGATACCATTGACAAGCTTGGTGTCCGCAACGCTTCCTCCCTGCCTCTTCTCAAGCTTGATGTTGTCCTCGTCAACCCTGTAGTGGTCATCAACCTTCTCCGCAACCCTCTTCACAGCCTCAACGACGAGGTTGCTGAGGTGCTCAAGAGCATACTCAGAGTGCTTTCCGGTGATGGCGGTTGCAGCAATCTTCTTCAGCGTATCTACATCCTCAACGTCGATATCCATTGCAATGCTCTCAAGTATCTCTATGGCCTTGTTTGATGCCATTCTGTAACCTCTGGCAATTATTGTTGGATGAATTTCCTGATCAAGCAGCTCTTCAGCCTTCTTCAACAGCTCTCCTGCAAGAACAACTGCTGTAGTTGTACCATCACCAACCTCATTGTCCTGGGTCTTCGCTACCTCAATGATCATCTTTGCCGCCGGGTGCTCGACATCCATCTCCTTCAGAATTGTAACTCCATCGTTTGTGATAACGACATCGCCAAGGCTGTCAACGAGCATCTTATCCATTCCCTTTGGGCCAAGAGTGCTCTTCACAGCTTCAGCAATAACACGAGCAGCCATTATGTTCATTCTCTGAGCATCTCTACCAACAGTTCTCTGAGTTCCCTCCTTCAATATCAAAACCGGAGTCCCCTGCAGTGTTGCCATACCCTCTCACCTCCCCTTGCAAATATTGGTGGATTGGAATTTCTATATAAATTTTTTGGTCAGTTTAACCGACCTGTCCTAATAACATCCTCTCACCACATTGAAGTAAAATACGAACAT
>NZ_JACDNT010000080.1 GCF_017656475.1 Archaeoglobus sp. | reverse complement strand
GGGTGATAAGGTTTTGTCCCGTCGGAATAGGAAGTGAATCAGATGTCTGTTTTTAGTATGGAGCTGTCTGAATTGAGGTTAAATGGTGAGTTAGGGGAACACCTTAAATCAAATCTATTCTGTCAATCCCTTCCAAAGTCGTCATCGAACCTCTCGATGTCATCATCCTCCAAGTACTCACCGATCTGAACTTCGATAACCTCTAAGGGCAGTAATCCCGGATTCTCAAGTCTATGTTTTTTACCAGCAAGTATAAAAGTGCTCTCTCCACTCCTAAGCAGAAATTCCTTGTCATCGATGGTTACCCTTGCAGTACCCTTTACAACGACCCAGTGCTCGCTCCTGTGGTAGTGTCTCTGCAGGCTGAGCCTCTTTCCGGGCGAGACAGTCAGCTTCTTAATCTTGTAAAATTCTCCCTCCTCAAGTACGGTAAATGACCCCCAGGGGCGGTATGCTGTCCTGTGGACAAAAGCCCTCTTGTCACCCCTTTTCTTCAGAATCTCAACCAAGTCCTTGACCTTCTGAGCTTCCTCCCTCTTGCAAACGAGGACGGCATCCCTTGTGTCAATGATGACAAGGTCTTCAACTCCCACCGCTGCTGTCAACCTCTCCCCGAATATTATGTTGTTTCTGGCGTCGAGTGAAACGCATTCTCCCTTGACAGCATTCCCGTTCTCGTCTTTATCAAAAATCTCGTAAACCGAATCGAAACTGCCAACATCGCTCCAGAAAGTCTTAAGGGGAACTACGGCAGCCTTGTCCGTTCTCTCCATTACTCCGTAGTCAATGGATATTTTGGGCAGCTTTTTATAGGCCTCCTCCAAACTCTCATTGAAGGCTTTTACCACATCCGGCTGATGTTTCTTACATTCTTCAGCAAAAATGCTGACCCTGAACAGAAACATCCCACTGTTCCACAGATATCCTTCTCTGAGGTACTCTTTGGCTTTCTCCAAATCGGGCTTCTCAACGAACCTTTCCACGACATAACCACCATCCAGCGGTTTTCCAGTTTTGATGTAGCCGTAACCGGTGTGTGGCTTTGTTGGTTCGATTCCAAACACGACCAGCCAGTCTTCGGCCAGTTTCTCGGCTTCTTCAAAAGCTCTTCTGTAGTTTTCATTCGCCTCTATTAGGTGGTCAGAAGGTAGGACTGCAATTTTTGAGTCTCCATCTCTCTCCAATATTGTTTTAACCGCATAGTATATCGCCGGAAGGGTGTTTTTTGAGTCGGGCTCGATCAGAATGTTCTCGTCCGGCAGCTTGACGTCAATTTCGGAAAGCTGGTCAAGAACCCTGAACTTGTATTTTTCATTCGTCACTACATAAATTTCATCCGGTCTGGAAAACATCAGCGCTCTTTTTACAGTTTCCTGAAACAGAGATGAGCCATTGAAGATGCTAATAAACTGCTTCGGAAACTCCTCTCTGCTCAAAGGCCAGAGTCTCGTTCCACTCCCGCCTGCCAGTATAACCGTCTTCATCAAACCACCCTAAATCTCGTCAAATATTTCGTCAAAACTCTCAACGACACGGAAATTACGGATTTTTTTATTACCTATTAAGAAAGGCTTATCAACGACCTCCAGCATCGAAAAGTCGTTTGGACTGTCTCCAATTCCTATGCTTTCCACCTTGCCAAACTCCTTTCTGAAAAGCTCCACAAGTTTTTTAACCGCTTTCCCTTTATCAGTTTTTCCGATGACACTATAAAATTTTCCACCGTATGTCCATCTCAGACCTGCCTTCTCAACCAACCTGAGCTTCTCCTTTTCGTCCTCACCCAAAACGAGGGGCTCCAAATACTCCCTTTGCTTCGCCAATTTGGCGAGGTCTTCACTCAGCCCAGTAACCTTCGAAACCTCCTCGACGCTCATCCTGCCAAAGCATTTCACACCCAGTTCGTCAACAACCTCTCTTATCTTCTGATACCTCTCACCGAGCACGATAACCCTGTATTTTTCAGTTAAGAAGTCGTATTCGAACGGAAACGAGAAATAGTCTTTTGGTATATAGATCGCACTTCCGTTCTCAACTATGAATGAGTCTGTAACACCCATAGCGCTTCTGTAGTACTCCTGCTCCGCTCTGGTCTTGGATGAGCAGAAAACGATAGGAACTCCCTTTTTCTTCAGCTTTTTAACCAGATTAACGTCGTAGGAGTAATCATCTTTATCGAGCAGAGTTGCATCAAGGTCTGTGAAGAGAATTTTGATCCTATCACCTCACTCGAATTAGAGTATCAAGGGGCAGATGGCTGTAGCTTAATGGTCGGGAGAGACGTGCAGAGAGCAGTCACTCTCGATGAACTGGAAGATGTTGAGGGCAACGTGGCAATAGGTCACACTGGCATGCATGGGCAGCAACCACTTGAAGATTGCAAGCATGAGCTTGCTCTCCTGCACATTGGAGATCTACAACTGGAGGATGCTGAGGAAGAGCTCACCTTTTCCAGGAAGGATATAAACTCCTCAGCCCTATTTCTCTCAGGAAACT
>NZ_JACDNT010000079.1 GCF_017656475.1 Archaeoglobus sp. | reverse complement strand
GGCAGTTCACACAAATACACGCTCGAATTCACTTTCCCGAACGCAGTCATCACCTCCCGCGAAAAGCCGACCGACGTAGCCAACCAGCTCCTGATTGAGAACGTTGAAATCTTGGCCCTCGATGACGGAACGAGCGCCGTAAAGGCGAAGCTGACCAACTCTATCGACGCCTACCCGCGGACTTGACACCCTTTCATCTTTTCCCATATATCATATATATTATAATAAAATATTAAGAATAAGGTGGTGGTGCTTATGGAGAAAAAGGTCACGATAAACGGACGCGAGTTCACCGCCCGCGAACCTGCGGGCTACGAGGTGGATAGGTTCATCGTTGAGTTCCTCGATGACAATATGCAGCCAATACGAGAAAAAATCCCTGAGGCGAACGTCGCGCTCATAAAGATGGTCTTTGGGCTGAGCGAAGAAGAGATAAAACAGCTCCCGAACAGCGTTTACCGTAAGCTCACGGAAGAGGCCGGGAATTTCATCGTCGGCATGAACGAGGATGAGCAAAAAAAGTAAAGCTCCTCGCTAAGCGAATCCTCACAGATAAGCCTTATTTCTTTTTAGCGAGCGAGAAAGAAGCGACGCTATTAAAGCGAAAGCTAATGCGGCTTAAGCTCGCCCAGTATTTCCACGTCTTACCCAGCGAACTTGAAAAAGTGCCGGATAATGAGCTGGAGGAATGGACGGTTTTAATCAGCGTGTTAAACGAGGTGGAAGGCGAGAGGTATGCCAGACAGTGAGATTTTAAAGATTATCGTTTCGGTAAAAGACCAGGCCACAGACGCGATTTCAAATATAACTAATAGCCTATCGGGGCTTCAAAAGGCGGCCCTCGTCGCCGGCTCTGCCCTCGGCGCACTCGCGGTTAAAAAATCAATAGACGCTTTCGCCAGCTTTGATGATGCTCTACAAAAAAGTATCGCTATTATGGGCGACGTTGATGAAGCGATGCGAGAAAAGCTTGCTAACACGGCGAGGGAAGTGGCGAAAGAGCTGGCTATCAGCCACGAGGAGGCCGCACGCTCATACTACTACCTCGCCTCAGCGGGCCTTTCGGCAGCAGAAGCCCTAAAGGCCATGCCGGAAGTGGCAAAATTAGCAAAGGCCGGCGCCCTCGATATGGCCGAGGCTACAGATATAGCGACGGACATAATGACTGCGTTCGGTCAGTCTGTTGAAGACCTCACCCACATCAATGACGTACTTATCGCGACTGTCACAAAGAGCAATACAAACCTGCAACAGCTCGGAGAGGCCATGAAATACCTCGCTCCCTCCGCTCACGCCGTCGGCTGGTCGCTCGAAGAGATGAGCGCTGCAGTAGGTCTTTTGTCTAACGCAGGCATAAAAGCGAGTCAGGCAGGTACCTATCTACGTCAGGTCATTGCTCAGCTCCTCGACCCGACCGACGAGGCGAAAGAAACGCTTGAAAAGCTCGGCCTTACAGTAGAGGATGTTAACCCCAAGACTAATTCGCTCGCAGACATTTTACAGAAACTAAAAGAAAGTGGGGCATCTGCATCCGATATTATGCAGATTTTCGGTGTTAGGGCCGGAACGGCAGTCCTCGCCCTTATGGACCAAGGAGTGCCGGCTCTTAGGCAGTTTACGGAAGAGGTAAAGAACGCGGGCGGTATCACAGACAAAGTAGCTAAAACACAGATGGAGAGCTTCAGGGAGCAAATGAACCGCATAAAATCAATTCTCACCGATATTGCAATAACAATCGGAGGAACTCTTGCCCCGAAACTTGAAGAATTTGCAGGTAAGTTATCGGAAGTACTACAAAATGAAGAAACGATGGAGAAAATGCAGGAACTTGCGGACGGTATTGGCGAAGCGATGGATGGTGTAATTACAGCACTCACTTTAGTACTTAATATACTATCAAAAATCCCTCCGGAAGGCTGGAAAATCATCGGAGTATTTACCGCTCTTACGGCGATGGCAGGGCCAATCCTCGGTGTGGTTAAAGTATTCAGCGGGTTGTGGAGTGTAATATCATCTGTCACAGGAGCATTAGGAGGTCTTTCAGGCATAGTATCGACAGTTGGAGGAGCGCTTGGAGGTCTCTCTGGGATAGCCTCGACAGTTGGAGGAGCACTTACCGCACTTGCAGGGGCGATTAGCCTTCCGGTCGTCGCGATTGGGGCGCTTATCGCTGCGATTGTGGCTCTTGTCTTCAACATCGGCGGGTTCAGAGATAAGGTTATCAGCGCGCTGAAATGGGTCGCGGAAAAACTCTATGATTTTGTTACTACGTGGATAGAGATGTGGACGAAAATCTACGAACTGCTCTATGAAGTACTGCAAAAAGTATGGGACATTATAACCTCAGCAGTGAGCAAGATTGTGAGCAAAATAAAAGAACTCGGACAGCAGGCTTGGGAGGGTATTAAGAGCGGGTTCTCCCGTATCGCTGAACCAGTTAAAGAAAAATTCAATGAAATTTTAGCCTTTATCGCAGGCTTACCCGGACAATTGAAGGCCAAGGCGATTGAACTGGGCTGGGCCATCGTCGATGGATTTAAGGCTGGGCTTTCAAGCCTGTTCACTGTTATTAAGGACTCCCTCACAAATCCGGTTGAAGAGGCCGTAAACACAATAAAGAGCTGGCTCGGTATCAGCTCGCCGTCGAAAGTTTTCGAGGA
>NZ_JACDNT010000078.1 GCF_017656475.1 Archaeoglobus sp. | reverse complement strand
ACCAGCCCGTGGGCGATTGTGAACTGGGTCGTGGAGCCGTCACCTGAGAAGGTTGTTGTTGAGGTGTTTTCTGTGGCGTAACCTATATTGTTACGTATGATTTCTATTTTTTCCTCTGCATTTGCAGATAAGTTGTATGTATTGTTTTTGAAAACGTTATATGTCAAAATCGAATCAGACAAATTATCTGCTGTTACATCAATTCCTATATAATGATTAAGTATTCTGTTGTGATGAATACGTATATCACTTCCACCAAATACTCGTACACCTTGCTTTTGACCGTCTGTTGAACCAGTGATGACGTTATTTGCAATTTCAACGTGTATACTGCCACTACCTAAGCCGAAGTAATGTACTCCATCTTTCGCCTGACCGTTGTCAGAGATTATATTACCTACTACAGTTACATAAGTGTTTCCGTCTAAATACACACCATATCTGTAGTTTTCAGTTATAATATTTCCGTTTATGACTACGTTTTCTGCATTATTCACTAAAAGAGCATAGTGTGATGAGTCTTCGTTTCCACACATCTTTATTATATTGCTCTTAAATATTAGGTCGTGCCCGCCGTCAAATCTTATTGCTTCTTTTGTAACCTTCTCAATGTAATTGTTTGCTACTACTATGTGATATGCTCCATAACCGGAGTAATCTCCTTTAATTCCATATGTCCCATCGCTTATAATATTACCGATAATACTTACGTTGTGTGCGTTTAGTCCATTGTATATTGCAACAAGACAGTTTCTAAACACATTTCCAACTATTGAAATGTTGTGTGAGTATATATTTGTATTGTAATATCCGATTAGGTCAACTGCAGTGTCACCTACGTTTTCGAATATGCAGTTCGCAATAACTGCACCGTTTGCAGCTATTGCTATACCGTCAAGAGTTGCGTTCTTGATGTGACAGTTTGTAATTATAATATTTCTATTATCTCCAACTACATAAATTTCAAAAGGTCTGTAATATCCATTCTCTACAGTGATTTTGTTGAGTCTGATGTTTGATGAGTCTCCAGTGATTCTGATTCCTGCATAACTTTGAGTAGCGTTGCTTTCATCTATAATTAGTCCTTCGATTAAGACGTTAGTCTGGTTGTTGATATCTATCATTTCATCATCAACATTTTTAATTAGTTTTGCACCGTCTGAAACAATATTAATGTTTGATTTTACTTCGATTGTATTGTTGATATAGTATCCTATAGAATCTTTTTTAATGAAAATAGTTCCTGAATTAAGTGAATTGATTGTGTTTTGTATTACACTCGCTGCATCTGTATCCTTGAATTCAATTCTCCCGCTCTTCCCGTTCTTTGCGTAGACGTAGTCCCCGTCTTTGAAAATAACGTAATCAGCCTCGTTATACGGCGGAAAGTTGCTCTTAGTAACAAGCTTCATCAATAACCACCCCCTTCTTTGTTGCGTTTTATCTTTGTACCGGCAATTGCGAAGATGCCGATAATAATTTTCTCAACGAGGGAGAGGGCCTGGTCGTGGAGCGTTACGACCATTATGGCCCCGAGGAAAGTGGCGGCGATTATGGCGAGGTCCCGGTCGTCGAAGTCAATCATTCCATCAGCACCTCCTCTTCTTCCTCTCCGATTGTTTCTTCAGGAGGTTCCTCCTTAAGCTCCCGGGCTCCCTCAACCATACCTTCGCGGAACTTCCTGTCCCTCTTGAGGAGCATTGCCATGAACTCACCGACGTGCACCTTTTCCTCGTACGCCACGGAGTGGAAGAGCTTTATGAGCTCCGGGTCCTCCGTGTTCTTCGCCATCTCCAGGTAGACCCGGATGGCTTCGAGTTCGAGCTCTATGGCCCTCATAAGTTTTTGTTCGTCATCAAGTTTTCCAACCTCCATTTTACATCACCTCACAGAAGTCCTATCTTTTCATAAATATCAGCGTAAAGCTTCAATATGGGATGCCTCTGTTTGCGGAGCCTCCTCATGGCATCCTGGAGGAGGTCGAAGGTCTCAAACGTAATGCGCTCCGGGAGGCTCAGCCAGTAGTCGGCGAAGGGGTCCAGCGGCGGCATCTCACGCACACGGTACCTTATAGCGTCTTTGTACATTTCAAGGAGGTAGTCCCCCTTGACGCGCCAGCTCGCCTTCTTGAGCTCGGGGTGCGCGCGCTCAAGCTGCATGGCCTGGAGTTCGATGTCCCACCTCTCAAGCACGGATTTCCATGTGTCCACATTGGAGATCAGATCTGTATACATCAGGTGGTTTTTGATGCCCCCGAACGTCTGGATGAGGATTGCCTCGATGGAGCGGTAGCGCTGGTACTCATATATCTCATAGATAAAGTCAGCACCTCTGTAGTTGTATTCCGGTTCAGGGATATCGTCAATAGACTTGGGTATCTTCGGCATCTTGAACCTCACGTTTTCATGGTACATTAGCTCGTCAATCGGCTTCTTAATCGGGATTATAACCCCGAGGTCGCCGTCGGTGTCCACCTTTGTGCGCAGTTTTGTTTCCGCCTTTTCACCGTAGTCTTTTCCAATATACGGGTGTATCCTTATGGCCTGCGGGTGCCCGTCGAGCGAGGGGTCGTGCTCCACCCTGAGGCAGCGGATGCTCTCCTGCCTGCTTACAGGCTCCTTGTACCATATTACATACTCCGGTTCGCCCAGCATCTGAATGAGTTCTCTGCCCATCATGATAACGTCTGTGTCCGGGTCGTCGTGCCAGAGGACGATCCTCTGCAGGGCCTTGAGCCTTATAGCCGTCTTCTTCTCCCTGTCGCCAAGGAGGAGCTTGCGGGTCATCGTCTTTATGAAGTTGTTGATAGCGTTCTTGTAGAAGCGAGGCAGCCTCTCCCATCCCTTTTCCCTGTACTCCTTGATGGCCCTCATCAGCTGCGTCTCCTGTTCTGCGT
>NZ_JACDNT010000077.1 GCF_017656475.1 Archaeoglobus sp. | reverse complement strand
CCCTTCTCTTTTTCTCTGATTATCCATTTTATCGTCTTCTCGTCAAGTTTCACATAGAGGTTTGTTGAAGTGGGAAATAATTTCGGGAAAAGACAGTTGAAAATTACCTTCTACCTCTCACCACCTTAAAGTACACAACTATTGCAACCAGACCTACGAGGACAGCTAACGGATAGCTAGCGATGGGAAAGCTCCACACCACGTTTATTCTGTTTGTCGGTTCCCGGTAGTACTTGTCGATCTGAGGTAACCCTTCATCATTTACTGGCTGAGATAGTGTGTAATCAACAACAACCTCCCAGACTTTCAGTTCTTCACCATCAACCCTCACTACGAGGTTTTGGTAGTCCTCAGGTGGAATGGGACTTCCTTTTTCATCCTTAGGCTCGACAGTTAGCTGGGGGAGAACTTCGGCGATTTTGGGCAAAAACGAGAGAATATAGTTGTCCGTAACAACCATGTACAGTCTGTCGTCTCTTTCAATAACTTCATAATCTTCGTCGTTTAGAGTTTGTTTTCCGGTGCCTTTATAGCGCTCAGCCTTAACAACACTACCCAGATTTGGAAGCATGGCAGAGGGGATCTTCTTGTCGACGAAGGGAATTTCAATTAAGGCGTTTTGCGGGTTGTAGTAGTAACGCAATCCGGAGAACTGGACGAAGAAGTCGTCACCGTAAAGCTGATGGAGCAAAATCGTTATCTCCAGAACTCTATAGACTTCCTCTCCTGTTATGTAAAAGGAAACCAGGGAGTAACCGGGACTTCCATCTTCTCCAACTCCCAGGCTCACAGGGAGGAGCAAATCGTATAGGCTGATTTTTCCCTTCGAGTACTCCATAGTGCCTGGAGTGACGTTTCCCCTTATCTCCCCATTGGCAAAAACAGCAAAATCAACCTTCTTGCCAGTTTTTTCTTCAGCAACCAGACGCATCGCATCGGTAATGAAATCTCCGATATTGGACTCCTGAAGCATTCTGGTGGTAAGGGCGAAGTCTGATGAAGCGACTGTGTCCAAGATATTTTTGCCAGTCTTGTTGTAAACCATAGCGTTAACTTTGTTGATGTATTCCTTTATAACTGCATCAACTTCCGGATCAATGGGGATTTCATCGTCTATCTTAATGAGGAACGGTGTTCCGGTATCGTAATTGCGTATTTTTAGTTCTCCGTTGTCTCTGTTATACTCAAGCTCAAGAACTCCGAGATATCTGAGGCCGTCTCCCGTCTGGACTATTATCGTCCCGTCTGATGTTATGATTGGCTCTTCAAGTACTGTATGGCTGTGTCCGCCTACAATTATGTCAATTCCAGAGACGGCTTCGGCAAGCTCAAGGTCTTCAGAAACGCCCAAATGAGTAACAGCTATTATCAGATCCACGCCTTCTTTCTTCAGCTCTTCAACAGCTTGCTTTGCCGTCAGTATTGGGTCTTCAAAATCGAGGGGTTCGTAAGAGTAGGCTTTTGCTTTCGCATCCTTGCCTAAGAGGCCTATGAAACCTATTTTCAGATTTTCGAGCTCCATTATATGGTATTTCTTCACTATCTCGTTCATTGGATGTCCCTGAGGTGCTACCAGATTCGTGGATACAATTACTGTTTTTTCGTTAGCTTCCGGGTATCCTGCATTGAGAAGGCTCTCTACAAGCTTTTCTGCCCCGTAGTCAAACTCGTGGTTTCCTATGGTTATCACGTCGTAGCCAATTTTCTGCATAAGGGCTATTTCAGGAGACTCCCCCTCAGTAACCAGCCAGGAGAACGGGCTTCCACCGGTAAAGTCTCCTGCAGAGATCAGCATTACTTCCTCAGACTTTTCAGCCTTTATGCTTTTTACAAGAGAAGCCAGTCTGGCAAATCCGCCTATCGTCGGGTCTTTTACACTCTCGTTGAAGTCTATTGCAGGCGAATACGGTATAACGGCCGAGTGCTCGTCGTTGGTGTGTAAAATGGTGAAGTTAACCGTATTTCCGGCTGCTGAAGATGGAAAAACAAGTATTATTGCCAACACAGCAACTGCTAACAATTTTTTCATGGAGAAAATTACAATGATTTAAATTTAAAAGTTATGACTGCTTTCAAAATTCGTGAAGGTATGAAGGGAATAAGCAACTTTCAAGAAAGCAAGCATCTATGCAAACACCTTAATAGGGACGGTTATTCTATTCTTTCTCAATTTACCCCACTCTATATCCAAGATAATGTTATTCGAGGCATGAGTTACGTCGGAGAGGAGGTAAGGCTCGCCAGACATTCCGAATGTCTTCACAATTTCTTTTCCTGTGATCTTACCAAATACGACGACTCCCCTCTCCACGGCTGAAGGTTTCCATGAAAATTCGTAATGTCCTCTAATATCTGATGAGAGGAGCAATTCTGGAAAGTAAAGGCACATGGATTTGTTTACCCTACAAATCTTAACCTCAACCTTTTTATCGCAGTACAAGAATCCTCTGAGCATCTCTCCACCCTCAAGCATGAGTTCAATTCTATCCTCTGCTATATTCTTTACTTTAGGCTCTACATGCATTTTAAGGCAACATATGGGAGCTACATGAACATAACTCTCCTCTCCCAATCTAACGCACCTTAAGTAGCATAAACCAATGTATTTCTTCGAAAGAAAACCCCCATAAAACGGCTTCATGTGAACGTTTATCCATCCCGTTTTCGATTGTAAATTCGTCCTCCTTCTCGAAATAGTATATCCAAGGCAGAGGATGAGCCATACCCCTCCATGAGTCAACTATAATATCAGCATTGACTCCAAGATAGAGAATTCCCACTTCTGCCTTCTTAGCAGTGGTATAAGCTTTGAGTGTAGCTGATTTCGAATCATAGCTGACATCCCGAACTTCTGGCATCTTTTTCTTACGAAATAACATGATATTTACTTCAATCATTTACGCAAAAATCTTGCGCCTTGTTAATGACGATGGAGAAAAGAGAAAATTGATTTCTACTATTCATGGTCTCCTTCAGATTTCGAAAATATCATTGATATAGGGTCCTTACCAAATCACATCTCAGCCAACCTCTGCAGTACCCTCTTTTC
>NZ_JACDNT010000076.1 GCF_017656475.1 Archaeoglobus sp. | reverse complement strand
AGTGAAAAGAGAGTTTTTGCATCATTTGACTCATTTTTGACTCATTTTTGCATCAGACCTCGGCGTACCAGCTCAGCTTGATGTTGTTCGTTCCACTCGGAGGAGCCGTCTTATAGTTCACGTAGATGTTGGTGTCGTCGGCTGTCACGTAGAAGTCTCCCGCAGCGTCTGAGCTCATTGGAGTTACCAGGACTTTGCTTGGCGTGCTGACCAGCTTGTGCGCGATTGTGAACTGGGTTGTTGAGCCGTCGCCGGAGAAGGTTGCTGTGGAAGAATTTTCAGTTGTATATCCGACATTGTTTTTTAATATTTTATATAATGAATTTACAGATATATTTGGTGGAAATGGTGAGACGTTTGTAGCAAATGAGTTGTTTGTTATCATTGTTGTTATAGCATTACTTACTTTTATTATATTATCTGAGGAGCTTAAAGTTGTTGACTTAAATGTATTACCTGTGATAACAACGTAAACAGTTTCCAAATCTAGATAGTTCTCTCCAGATAGTGAACCACCAGTAAACTGGTTATTGCTTATGATGACTGTTCTGGTATATCCAGATGCATCCGCGCCTTTTATCATCTTTATCCCGTTGCTGGCAGAAATTTTATTATTAGTTATAATAACTGTACCAAGGTCATATTCCGAGTATAAAATTCTATCGTTGGGAACGCTAAAGTAATTTCCATTTATAAAGATACTCTCTGTTGCCTCTGTCGGGTTAGTAATGTTCAGAAGTTTTGATAGTATCATACTATTTGTAATAAAAATATCAGAGGAGTAAACATCATCGAACGTGGTGTGAAGTTTCGTGTTTGTTATCTTTAGTGTTGAATTTTTCACTTTAGCTGTACCTACATAGATATAAGCATTAGATATACGTACTGACGCGTTTTCTATGTAAATAGTTTCCATATTTGTTCCTGATGTCTCAATCCACACATTGTCAAATACAATGTTTTCTCCGGGGTCTTTAATGTATATTAAGCTATCTAAGTTTTTTCCTTGGATAGCCGTATTGATAAAAGTAAGTCCATTTTTATTATATGTATTATCTGGAGTTCCGCCTTCAATATATATCTTTGTTCCACTACTCCCTCCGTAGTTGTCTCCGGCTAAACCGAAATCACAATGCTCGATGTAGCCAAGGTAACCCTTACCAGTAAGTCTAAGTGAATTAGCTACTCCTGCTTCATGAATGTCCTTTAGTGTTATACCATATATTACGTTGTGGAGGTGAACAAACCCGGCATTTGGATTACTTGTGTCCCCAACAACAAGTAGCGGACCGATTATTCCAGTAGGTTTTGCTGCATCGTTGCTCATTCCACTTGCATCAAAGTAAAATGCATAGGAATTTATTTCTGTCAGGTCTATCATCGCATTATTAAATTTAAGAATGATTCCGCCACCAATTGTAACTTGTCTTGTAAATTTGTAAGACCCCTTCGTTATTGCGATTATCCCGCCATTTTCCCCATCCACGTTTCCTTCGAGCGCATTTGCTGTATATTCTAGGACATCTTCTATGTCTGAACTTTGATACTCAATTCTCCCGCTTTTCCCGTTCTTCGCATAGACGTAGTCACCATCCTTAAAGATAATATAGTCAGCCTCATTATACGGCGGGAAGTTGCTCTTGGTAACGAGTTTCATCAATAATCACCCCCTTCTTTGTTGCGCTTTATCTTGGTACCGGCAATTGCGAAGATGCCGATAATAATTTTCTCAATGAGGGAGAGGGCCTGGTCGTGGAGCGTCACGACCATTATGGCCCCGAGGAAAGTGGCGGCGATTATGGCGAGGTCCCGGTCGTCGAAGTCAATCATTCCATCAGCACCTCCTCTTCTTCCTCTCCGATTGTTTCTTCAGGAGGTTCCTCCTTAAGCTCCCGGGCTCCCTCAACCATACCTTCGCGGAACTTCCTGTCCCTCTTGAGGAGCATTGCCATGAACTCACCGACGTGCACCTTTTCCTCGTACGCCACGGAGTGGAAGAGCTTTATGAGCTCCGGGTCCTCCGTGTTCTTCGCCATCTCCAGGTAGACCCGGATGGCTTCGAGTTCGAGCTCTATGGCCCTCATAAGTTTTTGTTCGTCATCAAGTTTTCCAACCTCCATTTTACATCACCTCACAGAAGTCCTATCTTTTCATAAATATCAGCGTAAAGCTTCAATATGGGATGCCTCTGTTTGCGGAGCCTCCTCATGGCATCCTGGAGGAGGTCGAAGGTCTCAAACGTAATGCGCTCCGGGAGGCTCAGCCAGTAGTCGGCGAAGGGGTCCAGCGGCGGCATCTCACGCACACGGTACCTTATAGCGTCTTTGTACATTTCAAGGAGGTAGTCCCCCTTGACGCGCCAGCTCGCCTTCTTGAGCTCGGGGTGCGCACGCTCAAGCTGCATGGCCTGGAGCTCTATGTCCCACCTCTCAAGCACTGAGTTCCATGTGTTCACATCGGAGATCAGGTCTGTGTACATCAGGTGGTTCTTGATGCCTCCGAACGTCTGGATGAGGATTGCCTCGATGGAGCGGTAGCGCTGGTACTCGTATATCTCATAGATGAAGTCAGCACCTCTGTAGTTGTACTCCGGCTCAGGGATGTCGTCAATGGACTTGGGCATCTTCGGCATCTTGAACCTCACGTTTTCGTGGTACATCAGCTCGTCAATCGGCTTCTTAATTGGGATTATAACCCCGAGGTCGCCGTCGGTGTCCACCTTTGTGCGCAGTTTTGTTTCCGCCTTTTCACCGTAGTCTTTTCCAATATACGGGTGTATCCTTATGGCCTGCGGGTGCCCGTCGAGCGAGGGGTCGTGCTCCACCCTGAGACAGCGGATGCTCTCCTGCCTGCTTACAGGCTCCTTGTACCATATTACGTACTCCGGTTCACCCAGCATCTGGATGAGCTCTCTCCCCATCATGATAACGTCTGTGTCCGGGTCGTCATGCCACAGGACTATCCTCTGCAGGGCCTTGAGTCTTATTGCTGTCTTCTTCTCCCTGTCGCCGAGGAGAAGCTTGCGGGCCATCGTCTTTATGAAGTTGTTGATAGCGTTCTTGTAGAAGCGCGGCAGCCTCTCCCACCCCTTTTCCCTGTACTCCTTGATGGCCCTCATCAGCTGCGTCTCCTGTTCTGCGT
>NZ_JACDNT010000075.1 GCF_017656475.1 Archaeoglobus sp. | reverse complement strand
ATGGAAAAGAAGGTACTGCAGAGGTTGGCTGAGATGTGATTTGGTAAGGACCCTATATTTTTGGATTATATGAACAACCTGAAATGGACTCACTTCTCTCCAGATGTTGTGGCATTAATAGTTACTCAACTGGTTTCTGGTACAACTCACTCGAAAATTTGTAGAATCATGTCTGAATTTTTTTCAACAGACCACCTGAATCAACAAACGACAAGAATTAGTAGGAGGACTATCACCAATATTGCAGACAAGGTAGCAGATTTAATGCGCAAGTTTGAATCAAAAGTTCTAAAATTAGAGAAAAGCCGAGAATGGCAAATCGACGAAATCTTCCAGAAAAAAGGGAACGGGAATCACTTCAAGATTATAAACGTCATTGACGTCGATACCCGCTACATACTTGCAACGCATGTCTCAGAGAGCAGAGGGCTTAAAGATGCATTGGCAGCATTGAATAAGGCTATCAATAATGCGAGAGAACTTCCAGAGGTTTTGAAGTGCGACGGGCATGTCGAGTATAAAAAGGCTGCTGAGAGACTTATGAGCGGCGTTAAAATTCAATCTGTGCCAAAATCTAAGGATTTCAGTCATATAAACGTAATAGAAGGGACACAAAACAGGATGAGGGGGACGATTTCGAGAAGAAAAACCTATAAAAGTATGAAAAACCTGCAGAATCTTGCTGACATTTTTCGATTTGACCATAACTTCTTCTTCCGGAAGGAGAATGTCGACAAGCCTCCGGTTACCCATGCTGGGATTAATTTGCCATCAAACTTAACTTGGAAGAAGATCATACAAATTGCAAATTTAGTGGTGGAGACAAAAATAGTTGATCAACTCATTCTTTAGCTTCCAGCGCCCTTTGAATGAGGTCCAGCCAATTGCGGTTATTTATAATTCCTGCAAACTGTGCAGGAGTTTGATTGTCTAGTGAGTCATGTTCCTTGATAAAGTTGTAGTATATGCTGTATCCTTCAGCGAAAGTCTTGGCACCCTCACTTGTTTTGAACGATTCTAGTGATTTAACCCTTCTTTTAAGCTCCTTAAAAACCTCTCCATCTTGTTGTTCATCCCTTCTCTGAGTGAAGATTGGACGTATAACGTCAGATAACTCTTGCTCTACGGCGGTTTCGTAGGATCTAAGGCCATCAGTAACGACCTCGTCTGGTTTGCTCGATTTTTCCAAGCCATTTTCAAAGAGTTTCTTCGCCTCATCTACCCCTCTCGATTTGCTTATGTGAACTGCAATGACGAGCCTGGTTTCACTGTCAAGAAGGCTCCAGATCCGAATGTGTTCTCCCTTAACCTTTACTACTGTTTCGTCAGCGTGCCACCTGCTGGATTCAATTTTGACAGATTTTACAAACTCGTTGACCAGTCTAACGTACCTTTTTATCCAGTTATGGACAGTTTTGTGGCTTACCTGAATATTATAGCTCGCCTTAAGATGCTGAGCTACCTGTCTCAGGCTCAAACCTCTAAAATAAAGATCAAGGGCTGAAACTATGGCATCTGCTCTTTTTTTCATTCCGCTGAATCCTGTTCTCGCAGAGAACTTTCTTTTGCACCTTTTACAGTAATATAACTGTACAGGGCCTGATTTGTTGTACCTGATCCCTTTCTTTATCACCATGTCGCTCTTTCCACACTGTAAACACTTCCTATCATCCAGGGATGACACGGCACTTTTGATGTCCTTAATAGCCAAGTAATACATTACTGCGTAGATATGCTTGCATTTTTTGTTTCTCTTTTCAAAATCGGGACACTCGCAGACCCACTTATCTCTGCTCCAGGTAACTCGGTAATTTCTGTTTCCTGACCGGACAATAAACTTCCCTTCCTCGATTTCCATCACACTACCCTCAGCCAGCAGTTTAATGCCCGCACTTCTCCTTTTAGACATTGTTCAACCTCCATAAACTAGGCTTCGGCTTCACACACTCTTTTGCTTCTATTTTGAATCTCTCGCGAAATTTCTGCCGCTATTTTGTCGACGACTGTATCAACATTTCCCAGTATATCTGGAAGTGATTTTAATGGGTCTACACTCCACTTCCACTTTACACTCTCTCTAAATTCACAATCAGCTCCACAGTATCTGCACTCTGAACCCGGTATTTTCTTTCCGCTTTCTCTCAGAATTTCTTGGGCTTTCATGTGCTCTAATAGCTCCTCTACAATCTTTTCTGCAAGGCTAACATTTATCGTAAGAATGTCTCCAGTCCTAAGTTCAGCTACAAGAGTCTTTGTTCCTCTGAGTATGGTGTAGATTGCCGGCTGAACAAGTTTGACATTGCCGGTTTTAATTTCTATGAACAGGAATATGTCGCTATCTTTGCTTGTCAAGACTATCTCGTTTCCAGCTGCGCCGTCAACTCTTCCGAACTCGAGAGGGAGTTCGCTTACGACTGAGATCTCATCCAGTTTCATTTGCAGCTTCACCAAGATTTTAGACTTGGCCATGTCATGTATCAATCTGTACGCTGACGTGAGCTCTCTGTTTTCCGGCTCGTAGAATGGGCATGCTGTTGTAAGCTGTTCGTCAAGTTGACTGGGTCTGTAGGTCTTCAGCAATTTCCTGAGCTCGTTTCTTATATTTCTTCCAACATCTACCTCTATCATTGTGGTATTATAGTGCCACTAAGTATTTAAATATTGTGGTATTATAGTGGCTTAAAACCGCAGCATATATATTTAGGATGGTCCGATGAATCCACCATGGCGAAAATTACGATTGAAATTGACGATGAAGAGTTTCTGACAAAAAAAGAAACTAAAATTGGGGATGACGGAAGAGTGTTCATTGGGAGAAGTTATGCTGGGCAGGAAGTTGTCGTTTACGTTCTTAAGAAGAAAAAGAAAGAATAGGGGTTAGGGGTTAATATTTTTGGATTTTGGAGATTAGGGAGTGTTTTCTTTATTTTCCAATACCTTTAATAAATTTTGAGAATCGTAGAAGTAAGCTTGTCGTGGTCGTTGTTCTACACCGCAGTTCGCCGATTCCAGTAGAGGTCGGTTGCGGTGTTGCTACCTGTGCCAGTATGCACGGCTGACTCTGACCTTTGTATCGTCTGGAAGGAGGGCGTCTATGGTTCTCCGTCAATACGTTAACAACCTTCACCTTGTATTTGACACCAAATTGTGGAGAGAAAAGAGTTGGAGTTAGTGAAGGTGTGGGTTAAGGGGCCATCTAAAACAGTGGTTGCAATACACTCTCGAACTCTGCTTAACTCGTAGAGAAGTACAATTCTTTTTCATCTATTTCGAAGAGGTCGATGAGGAAGGTTGTATCAACTCCGACCAAAAAATCACCCTAGGCTAAAATCTCTCCTAAACTCTTTCACGACTCCTTCCAGTATATCCGCATATTCTTTATCCTTATGCTTTTAAACCAAGCAAGTATTTTGGCAGCATCCCCTTTTTCTACAACGGAAACTTTCATCTGCATCACCACACACATCTTTTATTTTTAGGGTCCTTACCAAATCACATCTCAGCCAACCTCTGCAGTACCCTCTTTTCCC
>NZ_JACDNT010000074.1 GCF_017656475.1 Archaeoglobus sp. | reverse complement strand
CCGCATCGAGCTCGACCGTGTGTATAAGAACCTGTATATTCACAACCCTCATAAGGTTGCCGGACACATCGTCATTAACGATGATAAGTACGTTGACCCCTCTGAGATAGATATCGTCGAGAACGTGCCCTCCGGCATTTCCGTGATAAGCTGGAGCATCCCCAACCCTACAGCTCCCATAACCGTCCTTCTGTCAAACGCCTTCCTGAAGCCACACGAGCTCGTCTTCAAGGTGGAGGAGTCCCTCCCTGTTGACGTTCAAAACACATCCCTCGATGTTAACATAACCAACTCCTACATGGACGTTAACGTAACAAACTCGGTCCTTCCCGTTGATATTCAGAACTCCTCAATCGTTGTCGAGCAGGCAACCAGCTCCGTCTGGGACATCAACGTTACAAACTCCACACTTGACGTAAACGTCAACGGAACCGCAAGCGTAAGCATTGACAGCGCCACCGTAACGGTAGACACACTCTCCTTCAAAGAGAAGAACTACTCAGGAAACGGCCTCGTCCCCATCTCCGCCACCGTGACCGACAGCTCCACCACAAAGACCTACACAAACACGGGGACCAAAAACGCATACCTTTTCGACTGCGTCACCTCCCTCGAAGGCTCCTCCCCCGCAGCCGGTAAAATTGAAATAAAGCTCTACGATGACACCGACACCCTCCAGGCTGTCATCTTTAAAGCACAGCTGGAAATCACCTCCTACTACGAAAGTACCTTCGCGCAGAAGCACTTCGACCCACCAATCACCATCCCTCCAGGTTGGTACGTGACGATGTATGTGTGGGCAAGCAGCAGCACAACGACCTTCGGACTCATGACAATACTGGAGGAGGTGTGACGCGGTGGGAATGAACCCCAACGAGCTTAAGGTCGGAGACACCTTCCAGCTTGAGGTCACGGAGTACCAGCAGGACCCCGAGACCGGAAAGTTCGTACCCGTCAAAGTCACTAAGACCTTTCAGGTTGTGAGGATAAGGGAGACCCGCTACGGCAAGGAGATCGAAGCAACGGAGGTAGCGTCATGAAAAAGCTCTTCTGGATTCTTCTATTTATTCTGCTGCTGTTTCTTCTGACCAGACAAAAAACTTATAAACCCGAAAAACAAACCTATGAAGAAGCTGCCGCGGAAGAACACTCGTGGTGGGTAAACTGGGTGGGTATGTGATGGAGGTGATGAAAGATGAGGAAGATTGAATACCGCAACTACGACGGGACCCTGTTCCGTTTCAACTCCCTTGGAAACAAGTATGAGTTTGACATAAGCGAGCCACACAACACGGCTGACTACATCATCTTCAAGGATGAAGACTATGTTTATGCGAAGAACGGGAAGAGCGGGAGAATTGAGTTCAAGGATACTGAATTACATAATGTTTTGAACCTCACGGGACAACAAATAATAAATGCATCTTCACATGAAATATTTTCATGGATTAACGGAAAGAAAACAGTTTTAATCGCATTTGTCCCAGACGATTACACCCTCACAGGAAAAGTTTTCTTCCCAGGTGGTGTAACACTCGACTTCAACGGGTCATGGATCGACATTTCATCACTCGATGACATCGCTTTTGACTTTGGAAAACCACAAAGCGAAACCGGCACTAATTTTGCCGGACATTTAACCGCTCTCAGAAATGGGACCTTCATCGGTGACAAATCTAACACAAATTCTTGGGTTGCAAGATTCTCATCAATTCCATACCTATCCAGAGTTGAGAATATCAACGTATTCCGTAATTACGGGGGGATCATCTTCAATGAAAACAATGCAAATGCTATCATTCAAAACAGCGAATTTGCGTATGTTGAAAGAGGTGTACTATTTGAAGGAAACGTGAATGGTGTAGGAACAAACAATGCAAAAATAGATAACTGTGAATTTGTAAATTCATGGACAACTCCTGGGACAACAGCGATTGAAATCTCAGAGTACTCTGAGAGAGCAATTATAAGTAATAGCTGGATTGAAGCATTTGCAACAGGTATCACTACTGCAGGAGAGAATACAAAAATACATGATAGTCTTATTTCAACTAGCTCCATCTCCGTGAACATTACAAAAGGAAGTGTATATATCAGTAACTCAGAAATCATTTTTAACGCTGATAACGCTGTTGGTTTGTATGCTTCAACAAACCCTTCAACAATTAGAACATCAAATACAAGATTTTACACTTATGGAAAAGACAGCGTTACTGCAATTAAAATTGACGCTACTGGTGTAAACTTACAATTAACAGGTAACGAAATAAATCTAGGCTCCGTTACAGGGACATCTTATGGAATCAACGTTGTTACTGGTAGTATCAAGAACTCTAGTATTATCGGAAACCGAATAATTGGGACTAGTGAGGTTGGAACGGCAGTTTATATCACTGGTTCAAGCACTTATGTCATAATTGAGGGAAACTTTGTTAAAAACTGGAACGAAGGAATACGTGGCGGTGGAAACTATTCATTTATAACAAATAATGAGTTTGTTAATGTTACAAGCCCAATCCCTTCAACACTTAACACATCATATTACGACAATATTCTATATACGTCTCTTCCTGACACAACAGACTCCTTAATCTCCGAACTTTTCCTCAACAAACCAATACACTATTATGACGGAACAAACTATTATTTAGCAGTCTGGGATGGCTCGACTTGGAGAAAAGTGCAAATCAGCTGAGCTGGTACGCTGAAGTTTAACGGGGGTAATGAAAGATGAGAAAAATTGAATACCGGAACTACGACGGGACCCTGTTTAGGTTCAACTCCCTCGGGGACAAGTACGAGTTTGATATTTCAGAACCCCACAACGTAGCAGACTACATCGTTTTCACTGATACTGATGGAAATGTTTACATAAAAAACGGGAAGACAGGAAAAATCGAACTTCGAAGCACCAGCGTCTCCACCGCTTTAAATTCTTTAATGGAGTCCACAAACCCCTCAAACAAAAAAGTTGTCATAACCCTCCAGGGTGAATTCGAGCTGGATTCCACCATCAACCTGACATCAAACACCGTCCTCGACATGCGTAACGCCTATCTAAAATTGACCGACAACACCAACTTAAATATGATAAAAGCATCTGATGTCCAGAACATAGAGATTGTAGGAGGCATCCTCGACGGAAACAAAGACAACCAGGACCCTTCTGAGGTCCAGTGGGAAAAGCGCGGTATTGTCCTGTACAACGTGACCAATGCTATAATAAGAGATGTTATAATCCAAAACACAACGAGAGATGGGATAGCTATTCACAAAGGCTCTGATATAATAGTCAAAAACGTGAAAGTTATAAATTCAGGATTTCAGGGGTTTGCCCTAAGGTACAACGCGCACGACATTAAGCTTTCAAACTGCGTAGCTGAAGGCTGTGCCAACGTCGGCTTTGATATAGGTCAGACCTACAACGTCCAGCTTGAAAACTGCACGGCAAGAAACAACGGTCAGCACGGCATAGCGTCTGACTGGGCCAACAGGCTCCAGATAGTAAACAGCCTGGCTGAGGGGAACAGCGAACAGGGGTTCCAGGTCGGCGACTCCTCCGGAACCCACACACCATATGACGTTACAATATCCAACTGCAGAAGTTACAACAACACCGGTAAAGGGTTTAACATCATCAACGGAGCGTACAACGTCACGGTTGTATCATGTATCGCAAGGCTCAACGGTGACAGCGGGTTCAGGACGGGTAGGGACTGTCACAGCATAAGCTTTGGAAGCTGTATAGCTGATTCTAATGGAAACAGAGGGTTCAGTATTGAAAACTCTTATGACATCGTAATAGTAGGGTGTGAAGTGTGGAACAACGGCCAATCCACAACAGCAGACGGTATTATCATCACAGGTGATGCCACTACTAACGCCACAGGTATCCGCATAATCGCGTGTAAGGCTTCAGACAGCCAGCCAACAAAAACCCAGCGCTACGGTGTTAACGTGAGCGGGACTGAAGACTACAACATCGTTGCCCTCTGCGACCTGAGAGGAAATGCAACAGGCGGACTGAACGGGCTGTCCGGAGCCAATGACATTTCTGCAAACAACCTCACCTGATACCCCTTCACTTTTTCTCCCTTTAGCGCAATGATGCAAAAATGAGTCAAAAATGAGTCAAATGATGCAAAAACTCTCTTTTCACT
>NZ_JACDNT010000073.1 GCF_017656475.1 Archaeoglobus sp. | reverse complement strand
TATCTCTCTGAGAATTCCGTGTATCAATACGTCCCTCTCAATCAGCGACGGTTTTCGAGTTCCGGATTTCTCTGCCACGAAGGCAACGAACTCAGACAAGTCCGGCATTTTCAACCACTCTCCTCACGCTCTTCGGATAGAAGCGAAGGTATTCTGCAAGTTTTTTCCTTTTCACTTCTTTCTTGTACTCTCTCAGGAACGCAACCATCCTCTTCTCAGGTACTGATCGGTATCTGAAAAGATAAACCATATCGAGCAGGGTCTTTTCCAGATCCGAATGTCTCAATCCGTTTTTCTCAACAACTCCGAAACCGAAGAGTTCCCTCTTCAGCTTTACGAACCTGACACTCTCTCCATTGATCTTCACGATCTTGGGTCTGTAAATGGAGTCATTCAGCACGTGGATCACGGGAGAGAACTCGTGTGTGGCACCGTTCAGCCTCAAAGCCGTGTTCAGTCCGAAGTACCAGTTCACTCCAAGTCTATTCATACCCATTGAGATGAGCTTCAGGGTATCAATGCTTTTTCGCGCGGCGAATTCCTCAATGGTTCTGACGTAATAAAGTCCGCGGAGAATTCTTATTATATGTCCATAGGATATCATATAACTTATAACCCTGCGTGCATCCTCTCCGAATCTCTTACATGCTTTTTCCATTTCTTCTCTTGTAACAACCTTCCCTCCAAATTCGGAGAGCACGTATTTCGTGAATTTTTTCATACTTGTTATTTGTGTAACAACATTTAAAAAAGTTGATGGTTGTTACATGAATAACTGCCGTTTTGCAATCCAATCCTCTCAGCTTTAAGAATTCTACTAAGCAATAATGTACGTGAACGAAGATCTCATCTTCAAGCAGAAGGTCGCCGAAGGATAACTTATCTGGCAAGTAAGAGTGTTCCTCTTTCAAGAAGCAAAAAATTCAATAAAATGTGAACTTCCTATGTATTACCTCGTCAAGGCGACGGTTTGGGGCTGAGAGGAGTCTTTTAATAGCATACGTGGAATTACGGCAAATATTTGATACTTGATTTCTTCAATTTTAGGGTCACTTTTCCAAATCCTTAATAAAATTAGTTAAGGCATTAGATAAGCCCAAATTTTGTCTCTTTTTCAGAATGGTGTAACTCAAAAATAAAATGTAAGAGTATCAAATAACCCAACCTTTAACCTTCAGCTCTCTACCAATCAAACGAAAAACTGAAGCTTTGGCAAGAGCAACAATGCAGAGCATTGTCCACAAAGGGTTGTAAATGAAGTAGTAAAGGGGCAAGAGTTTGATTTCAATACTGTAACTAGTTTTCTTTGAAAGTACTATCACGGTTGAAGCCCAGATTATGAAGGAGGCGAGCATTGCGATTAGATTCCTTATCACGTGGAGCTCAAAAATGGAAAAGAGGAGTAACGACACGACTTTGAAATGCACAAAGAACATGAAGGGAAGTATTAAGCTCAAAGCCTTTAGAATGAGGCTATCCGGAAGTGCCAAGCCAAATACAAGCCCAATAATTGAGGGATAAAACAAAAATAGGTAGGGAATCCAGAGTTTTGGTTTTTTCAAAATACTCTGAAAATTTTCTATCGCAACTTCAGCTCCGCCCAAGCTCCACCTTTCCCTCTGAACGAGCCAGTCTTTAAAGCTCGATGGTGACTTCGTTATCGCTTTCCCGCAAACTCCAACTCTATATCCGTTAAGCCCCAACCTTACGCCCAGATCCGTATCTTCGTTTATACGTTTTCTGAATCCACCCAATTTTAAGAGGACATCCTTTTTTATTCCGAAAGCCGCACCGTTCAGGCTGAGACACGAACCGAACTTCGATGCAATCTTTGCAGTCAGAAACATATTGAAAAATTCTATTTTTGCAAGCCTTTCGATGAGAGATGTAGCGTTGATCTCCTTTCCGATTTCTACAGCATCAAACTCCTCAAAATTTTCCAAATTCAATATTCTCGTGTCGGAATCTACGAAGATTATGTAATCCCCATCGGCTAAGCTAATCGCATCGTTCAAAGCCCTCCACTTCCCCCTCCTCTTCTCACTGATCGTGGCTTTCAGCCCGTATTCTCTTACAATCCTCAGGATTTCGTCATTCGGCTCGTCCGCTGCAATAATTATCTCAAAACCCCTATCCATCAGTTTTTTCACGTTCTCCTCGATAAAACCGGGCTCCCTGTAGGCTGTCAGAACCGCCGATTTTTTCATTCAAGCATCTTCTCCAAATTTTCGATCTCCTCTATCATCCTGGACTTTAATTTCCTCAAAACGTTTATCGGATTTTCGGCCCTGTAAACGTAACCGATCCATCCCTTTTTCACCATCTCCCTCTTTACAATCCCTTTCTGACTTAAATCCTTCAGCCTGTCTCTCACGAATCTTGCAGACAAATCCAGCTCCTTTGCTATCTCGCTAACCCTCATCTCTCCCTTTTCCAAAAGCAGAGAGTATATCTTCGCGTCTGACGGCTTGAACCTCAGCTTTTCCAAGACCTTCTCGATGTCAAGTATTACGTTCCTCATGGAACTCACCATCTAAAACCTTGGAGTAAACGTCTTCTATTCTTTTCGCAACGACATTCCACGAGTATTCCTCCTCAACGAATTTTCTCCCCTCATTCCCAAGCTGGCGTATTCTGTCTGGATTTGAAAGGAGGTTCGCTATGACTTTTGGAAATTCCCACAGATTTGTAGCCACTCCACCACTTTTAATTATTTTCGGTAAAGCTCCGGCTCTTGTTGCAACCACAGGGGTGGCACAGGCGAGAGACTCGATTGCCGTTATACCGAAGGACTCCATTGTTAGGGACGGCATGAGGAACAGGTCTGCGTGGTTGTAGAGTTCTGGGAGATTTGCATCTGGAATGAAGCCCAGAACTCTGACTTTTTTGCATAAGCTACCTTGAAGCTTCAGTAACGGCAGCATGAACATTTCGTCCTTTCCCGCTATGATCAGTTCAGCATCGTACTCTTTCAGACACTTGAAAAGCAGAGGGGTCAAGAGCTGTACGCCCTTTCTTGCGGAAAGTCTACCGACGTAAAGCAGGGCTTTGCTCTGCCCGTTACCCTTCATTGGCCTGAATTTTTCCACGTCAACTCCGTTGGGTATTACAACGACGTCTTTGGACGTAAAGTTGGAGATGAACCTCTTTGCTTCATCACTTACTGCTATTATCGCGCTGGCATCGTTTAGATATTTGAAGCCGAGTTTGAGCAATTTCCAGAAGTAACTGTCGTGCAAAGGTGCGATCGAATGATTCGTAACGATTGCCGGAATCCCCCTTTTCTTGGCCAACTTCAACGCCTTGAACGTTAGGGGTGTGAAGGCGTGATGTATGTGCACGATGTCAGGTCTTACGTTCATGCTTTCAATGGTGTTGCTCAGAATGACCTCGTGCCTCAAAAACCTGCTTAGCTCAGTCATGTGCGTATTTACTCCTCCAGTTCTCCCGTAGAATTCGCTTAGCATCAAGACCCTCATGCTGTCACCTTACATATGAACTCATCAGTTCCCATATATGAACCGAAAAGAACATATACTTTATAATCCTTTCGAAGTATGGTGAGAACATGAGGGAGATAAGGATCAGAGTCCCAACCCCAGATGATATTATCTGCGGAGAGTTTGGAAAGCACGTGCTGAAAGCGTACAAGGAATTTCTGCTTGCCGTGACGAGCACTCTTAACAGGCAGGTTGAGAGAATAGAAGAGCTTGAAAGACGTTTCGAAGAGAAAAGAGTGTGACTTCTGGCGATAAAAATGATGGATATCGTAAGCAGGCTGTTCAAACCTAACATAGAGAAGCTTGTGGCGAGGTGGGACGTTGACGGACTGATAAACGCATTGAATCACAGAGATTACAAAACCAGAAAGAGAGCAGCAGAAGCTCTTGGAGAGATGAGGGCCAGGGAGTCTGTGGATGCACTAATCAAAACCCTGAAAGATGAGAATTCTGAGGTCAGAAAAGCTGCCGCTTATGCTCTCGGCAGAATTGGAGATGAGAAGGCAATAAAGCCACTCGTTGAGGCTTTGAAGGATGAAAGCCTCGACGTCAGAATTGAGGCGGCAAAAGCTCTCAAGGAGGTAGGTTACAGAAGAGCTGCAGAACTGCCAAATCTCGTGTCTGATGTGCTAAGCATTTCTAGGGATGAGGCTTTCAGAATTCTGGAAAAGATCAGAACAGGAAAATTTGACTTTCTCAGGAGGTGAGGGTATGAATCCTGTCACGCTGTTCAGTTTAGTAGCAGCAAATCCCTTATCAAAGAGCGTAATAAAGAAGCTTCTTGAAAAAGATGGTGAGACTACAAGGCTGGATAAACTGCTGAAAGCTTACGCATACGGAGAAGATGTGGATG
>NZ_JACDNT010000072.1 GCF_017656475.1 Archaeoglobus sp. | reverse complement strand
TGGATTGAGAAGTTTCTGGGTGATAAGTTTAAGATGTTATGCACTTAACCATAATCTCAACTTAGTTTCTGATATTTTTTATCCTTTATAAATCAACCTGTAATCTTCTTCAGGGATTTCTCTCATTGCCTTGCCCATCAAATGCCCTGACCATTTCTTTTTATTCGTGATGAACTTCAATCTAGGGATTAAAGGTTTGAACTCTACAGGCTTATCGAAGATCTTAACAGGCTTGAGCTTAATTCTCAGCGGGAAAGTCTCATTCCCCATCCCCTTTGGAGATTTGAAGATTCTCGAAGAATCTCTGAAAACTTCCGATGCAGCTTCATAAACAGCCACAATTCTTGGCTCTTTAACCTCATCCTTATCTCTCTCCTGCTTAACGTAAATCAAAAGCTTATCTCCAGGCTTAACCTTTGCAATTGTATTTCGATGCTTTTCCTGAACACCCCAAATATTTTTCTCCTTTATAACCTTCCAGTTATCCTCATTGGTTATGCAGAGCCAGTAAGCCATATTTTAAATCTTAAACACCAATATATGTTTTTTCTAAGTTTCTTCCAACAACTTCTTCATACGCTCTACAAACTCATGGGCAATGTTTACTGCTGATTCTGCCTCCTCTCGTGTTGCAAAGTAAGATACATCATACTGGTCAGCATGTCTTGTTTCTCTAAGCCTGTCCAGTAAATCCACCCATTCTTCTTCCAGTTTACCTTCTTTTACGTATTTCTCCTCAAGATATCTCGCAATGCAAAAATGACTCTTCTCTCTCCACCCGTCTCGGAACAGTATGGCTCTTGCAGAGTGAAACATTGCAAGATAAGATGAGATCAGGCAGTTATCGTACAATTCATATTCCAAGCTTCTTTCTGCATCAAAAAGCCACTTTTCTGCTCTTTTCATACTCACTTTTGCCTTTTCCAAAGAAGGAGTAACTCTCCTCAGCAAACCTCTTCTTACACAATCTTCAAAGTTCAATCCCCTCACCCCATATAACAAACGAATTCACGAGTTCGCAGTAGAAAACTGGATCCTCTTTACGAAGCCTCTCTATTTTTTCTCTGGTGAGAATGAGAAGATGAGTTTGCTTTCCAGTCTCTTTTGAAATTTCCTTCTCAACCCTCGCAACTTCTCTCTCATTAGGATAACTATCCACAACAATCCATATATCCAGATCGCTATCTTCTGTGTTCTCCCCCCTCGCAAAACTTCCGTAAACTCCAACGCTCAGCATCCAGTTCTTTCTGTTTTTTTCAAGAATATCGGCGATTCTTGCAATGTTCAGCAGTATTTTGAGAGCCTTAACCTTTGGTGACTCCAAAACCCTGTATTTCCTCCCAACCTTCTTCAGTATCCCTTCCTCTTCTAGCAAGCTGAAAAATTGCGATACGAAACCTTTACTCCTTCCGAGTAGTTTGGCAGTTTCCTCAACACCAACATTTTCTCTCTCAAGTATGAAAGTTAGAGTTTCAACCCTCTCTTTGCTCGACATCAATCTCCAGATGTTCATGATACATGAACTAATGGTTCATGATTTATGAACTTTTTGTTCGTAATTTGTGAACTTGTTGGTTTACTTCAAGCTCCTGAGTTTTTTCCAAGCTTTACTCCTCTCAACCATAACCCAGTACTTCTTCAACTCTTCTTCTGCATTGCTGTAGTCAGGATAATAGAACCCAACAAGCTCCCAAAAAGCCTTCGTGTGATTGGGCTCGATTAGATGAGCAAGCTCATGAACGACAATGTACTCTCTAAGCTTCTCAGGCAGAGCGAGCATCGCAAGGTTGAAGCTGAGGTTTGCCTTCGAAGAGCAGCTCGCCCATTTGGTTTTCTGCATTTTTATGAAGATTTTGCCGTACTTCACTCCGAGAAGCCTTGAATAGAATGAAACTGTACCTTTTAGTTCCTCTCTCAACATATTGGCAAGTTTTCTCTTCAGGCTTTTCAGGCTGTAGTATTTCACCACACCTTCCTCTCCATCGAGAATCTCAAATTTCCTGTCTTTAACGAGATGGTAGAATTTTCCATTGAGAATTAGCAGATTTTCTTTACCGCTAACATATCTAGCAAACTTCTCAATCTCCTCTCTTTTCTTCTTTATCCAGTTAGCTTGCTTCTTAACGAAATCATCGACATCAAAATTGGGAGGAGCTACAACTCTAACTTTGCCATCAGCCAGAACTTGAATTCTTGCGTACTTTACTGGTTTTCTTTCTACAACTATCTCCATGTTCACCTACCCTTGGATTCTTTTTCAGCCTGAATTATAAGAAAGCGGACTATTTCATCTCTCGTTGTTGTTAAATCATCAAGCTTACCAGCCATCCTGTCCAGCAGATACATCAGGATGTCCCTCTCAACCTCCTGAACAACCTCACTTTTCTCGAACCATCTGGGGAATGTCTTGGCATTAACCCTCTCCATCATCTCTTTAACATCCTTTACGATCTCAGTATCATCTGGCTTATCAGTCCTATGAGACTTGAGGAGCTTGAAAACTCTATATTCTTTCTCATTCAATCCAAGCTTCTCCCTCTCCTTCCTCTCCATGTTTATGTACTCAGCAATTGAGAGCATTTCATCGTAAAGCTCCTCTACATCTTTCTTTCTCTCATTCCACTCTCTCACTATCCTGTCAACTTTCTCAACAATGTTCTCATCAGAAACTTCCTTAACGTAATTTTTGACTGCAAAAAGCAGATCGTAGAACCTTCTTTTACCCTTCTCCGACCTTATTCTGTTTATGAACTCATCATCTATAACAACAACAGGGAAATCCCTCTTTATCTTTTGAACATCAATTGTTTCGTGGATGAACTTCAACGCCTCTTTGTAAAACTGATCCTTCTTCTGCTCAATTTCCGCATCAAGCTGATTTTCTCTTTGGAGATAAACGTGGTATATCTCGCTCAGAAGCTCAAATTTTTCTTTGAATTCCAGTTTATCTTCAAGCAGGAGTCTGTATAGGTTTCTGATTTCAAAATACAGTTTTCTGAACTCGTCAATGTTGTTTGAAATGACTAGAACTGCCCTATCTATTACATCTCTATCATAGCTCAGCTCGAAATCGAAGAACTTGAAAGCCTCTTCTATTTTCTTCCTCAACTCCTCCTTTATCTCCTCCATGTTGTAGGCTGCTCCCCTGATGTCCTCTTCCTCATAGATCTCAAATGCCCTCTTCAGATGCTTGAAAATCCCAACGTAATCCACCACTAAACCAGCACCCTTCAGATTCTCCCCATCCCTTATGAACGGCCTGTTCGTTCTCGCTATTGCCTGCAGTAGTCTGTGTTCTTTTAACGGCTTATCCAGATATAGGGTTTGCAGGATTGGAGCATCAAAACCTGTTAGAAGCATGTCGGTAACGATCAGTATCTTTGGATTCTCTTTCTTCTTGAATCTCGTTATGATTTCTTCGTGAATCTCTTTCAGCTCGCTTTTTCCATACTTCCTCTTGAGCTTTTCAAGGTAATCTAACAGTTCTTTCGAATCGTTCTGCTGGAATGTCATCACTATCTCAGTTTCATTCTCATTCAGAAACTTGTCAAGAGCCTGCTTGTATGAAAGGCATGCATTTCTGCTAACAGCAACAATCATTGCTTTGAATGGCTTGACGTACTTGATGTAATGGCTTGCAATATCCCTCGCTATTCTCTCAATCCTCTTCCTGTCTTCAAGAATTACCTTAACCTTGTTGAGCTTCCTCTTCAAATCCTGCTCAACCCTCTCCCTGTATTCTTCTGGAATCTCCTCAAGCCTGGATGAGAGGAAAACTTCCAAATTCTCCCTATCCAAATGAACATCATCAAGCCTTGACTGGTAGGCTATCTTAACCGTAAAGCCATCGTTGATTGAATCAATAATGAAGTAGCGATCAAGATATGGTTCATCTGGATATCCAAAAGCCAGATACGTATCCCTCCCTTTCTTCGCTATTGGTGTGCCTGTAAAGGCGAAGAAGCTGGCGTTTTTCAGCACCTTTCTCATGCTTGCTGCAAGCTCTCCATACTGAGTTCTGTGCCCCTCATCTATCAAACATACAACGTCTCTCCTTTTCATTATGCTCCACTGCTGCCTCTCCATCTGCCTTATCAGCTCATCCAGCTCTTCAGCCCTGAACTTGTGAATTAGTGTTATGAAGAAGCCACGCTTTCCATCTGCATGCCTGAGAACTTCCTTTAGGTGGTCAATGCTTCCAATCACTTCATAGTTGATTTTCAGGTACTTCAGCTCATCCGATAGCTGTTTCTGCAGCTCAACCCTATCAACTATAAAGAAAATGCTTGGATTGCCGAGCAAATCCCTTATTTTCACAGCAGAAAAGATCATTGTCAGCGTTTTACCACTTCCCTGCCAGTGCCAGATTAGCCCTTTATTTCTGTCATTCAAACCTTTTGCATAGCTTACAGCTCTCTCAACTATTGCGTTTACAGCTCTGTACTGCATGTATCTCGGTAAAACCTTGGTTATCTCTCCGTCCTGCTCACGGTAGAAGGTGGAGTATCTGATGATATCCAGAAATATGTCGGGTTTGAGAATCTCATACTGAGGCTTCCACTCGTAAACAGGAACGCTCTCCTCCCATCTCACAATCGGGAAGTAAACGAGCTTGTCCGCAAAGCTCACGCCAATCTGAACGTACTTGAACAGTTCAGGAACAGCCTGCTCGTACTTTTTTATCTGAGAATATCCCTCCTTCCAGCTCTTCGCCATCTTCTTGCATTCAATAACTGCAAGAGGGATTCCATTAACGAAAAGAGTTATGTCTGGAATTATTGTATCCCTGAAATTCACCTGCCTTGAGAAAACAAGGCTGTTTGCCTCAAGGTTATCAAAATCGATTAGTTTGACGGTTTTGAGGTTGCCCTCACTATCTTTTATGGTTACACCCTTCTTAATCGCATCAAGTATCTGCATTGAACCCTCAACATCAAAGGAGCGGGTTTCCAAGTAGTTCAAAACCTCCTTTACATCTTCATCGCTCACATA
>NZ_JACDNT010000071.1 GCF_017656475.1 Archaeoglobus sp. | reverse complement strand
ATGTTCGTATTTTACTTCAATGTGGTGAGAGGATGTTATTAGGACAGGTCGGTTATATTATTGGCAAAAAATTTAAATAGTAAAATCCAACGACAAGTAACAAAGATAATTGTCAACAACTTGAAGGTTTGGAAAATCGCTATTTAACAACCTCCCTGTAAACTTTCAATACCCTTTCAGCAACATTCTCCCATGTAAATCTTTCTGCGTACTTCCTTATCTTTTCTCTGTTCCATTTTTTCTCCAATCCAGTTAAAATTTTCTCTGCCAAATCTTTGGGATTTGCCGGCTCACACAACAATCCAAACTCCTCAGAAGTTATGATTTCTGGCACAGCACCAATCGCGCTACCTATGAATGGAGTCCCACTCGCCAGTGCTTCCAACATGACTATCGGGAAAGTCTCCCTTGTGCTGGGCATAACAAAAATATCCGCTGCCTTTAGCCATACTGGTATCGTGTCATCCGGAACGAATCCTAAAAGGATTACGTGTTCTTCTACCCCCAACTCTCGGATCTGTCTTTCAAGATAGTTTTTTAGTGGGCCTTTGCCCCCAATAAAGAAAACCACATCTTTTCTCTTTTCCACAATATATGGCACAGCCTCTACTAAGTACTGGTACCCCTTTCTTTCAACAAGACGACCTATTCCAAAGACAATTTTTTTGTCAAATGGCAAATTTAGGATTTTCCTGCATTCTGTTCTGGAGTGTCTGCTGAATCTTTTTATATCTACAAAGTTATATATCACAGCTATTTTTTCACTTGGAATTCCATCTATCTGCAAAAGTTGTCTCTTCCAGTATTCCGAGAGTGCTATTATCCGGGCAGCTTTACTTAATATATACCGCCTAATCCCTTTCACTACGCGGTTACTTTTTTTATACTCTATATGAAGAAGACTTGAGTGAACGTGAAAAACAAACGGTGCTCCCAATAATTCACTCCAGAGACCATAGCAGCTGTTTTCCCAGAAACTGAAATCTTTTCCCACATGGGCATGGATAACAATATTTTTTTTTCTTTGTTTGTAATTTTTTATAATTTGTGAGAGTATTATTAGATTTGCGATAAATCTCATAACTTTTTTTGAGATTTCACCCACTAAGTTTTTAGTTTTATCTACCTTGTACGCTTCAACCCTTTTGACGGTGATACCCTCTTCAGTCAGCCTTTTTTCTAGTGTTTTTCCATACGTTTGTATTCCTCCAACACCAGAGGGCACTATATTGACAACAACCAAATTTTTCATGTTGAAACCCTCCAAAACAACTCCTTTCTTAATGTAACCCTGGAAAGTTTCTCCATAAATATCTCCAACAGCTCATCATCTGTAATTGGATTTTGCTCTCTCGGATCATTTTCAAGATTGAACGTCCAGGCAACGCCATCACCCTTGGAGTAAACGAATTTAAGCTTTCCGTAAATTAAAGCTTTCTTCTCATGCCCGTGTATCGTGTTTTCGCTTAAGATGAGCCGCCTTTTGGCACCAAATGCATTAACTCCGTCAAAAAGTATGTTGTGCTGAATGCCGAGTAGATCCAGCAATGTCGGAGCGACGTCAACTCCGCTAACGGACTTTTCTTTTTCTTTTTTACTGGAAATTCCCGGTCCCGTCATTATCATCGGAACCTGAATAAGCTCATTAAACACGCTGTGGCCGTGTCCCACTCCCGCATAGCCGCGTACATCGTGGAAAAACTTGGCCTCCAGTTCTGCATGATCCCAGAATTCCTCACCGTGATCAGAGGTAATAATTAAAATGGTATTGTCCGTCAGTCCTCTATCCTCAAGAAACGCGTAAAACTGTTCTAATTCGTAATCCACATATTTTAGAGTATTATCGTACAGCAAAATCTTGTTTTCTTTAAACTCCTCAAATTCCCTTCCTTTTTGCTTCTCTGGCTTCTGGAAACCTCCCCAGTACTCAATCTTATGCAGTTTTTTTACTTTACCGAAGTAATTGTAGAATTTCTTGGGTGGCGTAATCGGTTCGTGTAGATCTTTCAAGTGGACATGCACAAAAAAGTTTCTTTTCTGTTTTCCTATCCAGTCTTTTAGGTCGTTTAAAATGTGCTCAGCATCTGTTAAAGAGCTAAGCTTTTGTTCGTAAAATCTCCCCCTCACGCAAAGCACTGCAAGGTCAATTCCAGAATTAAAGTAAGTGGCGTAACCAAAAAGTGCTAAAATTTCGCTTAATGTCAGGACACTGCCTTTTAACGGCTTCAGCTTTGATAAATCAAACTTCCTGTCCTCACCGTCCAAGATTGCCCCGTGGTTGTGTGGATAAAAACCGGTATGAACAGACGCTATTGCAGGATAAGTCCACGGAGAAGTTGCAATTAGGGGTGCTTTGTATCCCTTGATGGAGTCCAAAAACGGCGTGGTTTCCCGTGGATAACCATTGGAAGACAGGTGGTCGTACCTTAGGCAATCAACTGTTATTAAGATAACATTTTTGTCTGGTTTACTTGACGTGTCCAGGAGCTTCTCAGAGAAAAAACTAATTTTTTTTATTCTTTCTTCAAAATGCTTCTTGTCCCTCAACGTACCCCTGCCAAACTTAATTATATCATAAATTTTGCGAAGCGTTTTGTATAACCTTACGTTCCCCCTGATTGTCTCAACAATCGATTCCATCTCCTTTACCCCTCCTGATTAAAGTCCTAAACAGTCTCTCATACATCCTCGCAACCTTCCCCCAGTTGTACTGCCTCTTTATCCTCTTAATTTGCGTCTTCTTTATAAGCCTTAGGTCGAACTCCCCCCTCTCAAGCATCTCCATTTTGCTGGCCAAATCTTCGGCATCTTTAAAGTATATCCCACCCTCCTGCAGAACCTCCTTGTTGAACGGAACGTCGTAAGCCAGTATCGGCCTCCTGAACAGCATCTGCTCAAGTAAAGAGGGATTGGTCCCTCCGACCTCATAGGCATGGATGTAGGCAAAGCAGTTCTTCCTCAAGACCCCAAGGACCTTCTTATCGTAGATTGGATCCAGGAAAATTACGTTTTTTCCCTTTAATTTAAGCAGATGCTTCGTGTAAGGATCCTTCCTGTTGAAGTTTCCGACTATAACGAGCTTTTTCTTTGACTTTGACCTTTTAAACCCCTCAACTTCCATGTGGATGTTGTTCTCGGCAACTATCCTTGCCACAGTCAGATAGTATTCTCCTAGATTGAGTTCGTATCCGCCCAGTATTTCAGCTTCCTCCTCTTTTGACACTGCAGGTGTGACCAGCTCCCTCGCTCCGTACGCGATGTACACTGTTTTTTCGGGTTTGTGTTTTTGCTCCAGATGTTTCTGTATTCCGCGGGAGTCAGCAACCACCACATCGGCCAATTTACACGACAGGAACTCCATGAGGTACATGTAAATCATCGTAATCAGGTAAAGGGGAAGGATGTAAAAAGGGGCGAAACGAGATCTTCTTATCAAACGTTTCCATTCAATGCCATCCGGATTTATCAGCACTTTTTTCCTTCCCAGTTTTGGCAGAATCGCCGCTGGAGAGCTGTCAGGTCCGAGGAAGTAGAACAAGTCTATTTTGTCGTGATGTTTCGAATACAGATAAATAGTTGTTATTAAATCGTTTATTGTGGGTATGCTGGTGCTTTTGCTCTCAATTGCCGGTGCGTGGATCCTCCTTATGCCGTGATAAGAATCCTCGTAGAACTTGCTGTCTTCATGCATAACGTAGAAATCAAATTTGTCTTTCAGTCTTGTTACAATCTCTTCCACAAATACTTCCGTCCCTCCGTATTTCGCCGGAATGCCTCTCAGCCCGATAATGGCAATGCGCATACTTTTGCACCTTTTTAATGTTTATTTAATTATATCTAAATGTTCAGACAATCTCTATCTGTACCACCATATCTCAACTTCTCTTTTAGGAACTATTTAAATCGGTTTTGATTATCTCAATAATCCTTTTTCCAGCTTTTCCGTCACCAAATGGATTTCTCCATCTTCTTTCCCTGTTAAGCATCATCCTCACACTATCTAAAATTCTTTTGGGTTGGTTCCTGCTAGAACATTTGATCCTACCTCAAGAGTTTCAGGTCTTTCTGTATTATCCCTCAAAGTCACGCAAGGAACCCCCAAAATACATGTTTCTTCTTGCACTCCTCCTGAATCCGTCAGAACGAGCTTTGCGTTTGCCTCTAACTGCAAAAACTCAAGGAAACCCAGAGGACTGACGACCTCAACTCCGTCCAAACTTAACCCAAACTCTCTAAGCCTTCTTCGAGTTCTCGGATGAATTGGAAATATAAGGCAGAAAGAACTCTTGGAAAATTAACTCTAAATCTTTCAGTATACCCTTCAACTTTTCTTTGACATCCACATTCTCCTGCCTGTGAGCGGTTACCAAGAAGTATCCACGAGGCTTTAATCCAAGGTCCTTCAGCACGTTCACTTTTCTTTTAGCCACCTCTAAATTCTGATAAACTGCATCGACGACGGTGTTCCCGGTGACGAATATCTTGTTCTCATCTACACCTTCTCTCAGCAAATTCTGCTTGGCCTTTTCAGTCGGAGCAAACAGATAATCAGAAATGTGATCTACTAGTAATCGGTTGATTTCCTCTGGCATTCTTCTGTCAAAGCTCCTCAAACCAGCTTCAACGTGTCCGACTTTGATGTACAGCTTCACCGCTGCCAAAGCTCCAGCCAAAACCGTGTTGGTATCACCCTGCACTAGAACAACATCAGGTTTCTCTTTCCTTAAGACTTTTTCGACCCCAATCATAATTTTCCCGGTTTGTTCCGCATGAGTTCCGGAACCAACATCTAGATTAAATCTAGGTTGAGGCAATTCCAGTTCTTCAAAAAACACTTTATCCATTTCGTACGAATAGTGCTGCCCTGTATGCAGGATGAAGTAATTTAGATGTCGCCTCTCACACTCTCTTATAACCGGACTCATCTTAATTATTTCAGGCCGTGTACCAAGCACTATTGCTGTCATTTTATCCCTTTACATTTGGGTCTCTCTCAACATCCAGACATTTATAACGTTTTCACTCCAAGCAAGCGTCTGTATAGTCCCAAAAAATTTGACTTTAAATACCTGATGGGTTACGGCAGACTGACAGAGAGGAAGATAAGGTACATTGTAAGGCACA
>NZ_JACDNT010000070.1 GCF_017656475.1 Archaeoglobus sp. | reverse complement strand
ATGCTGTACTACAACCGATTGAGGTGGTGTTTGTGTTAAGTGGACAGGTCCAATATTCTTAACCCCAAACTACATCATGTGTCTCTCTCCATTTGTATCAATCACACTTCCTGTCAAATAATCATTCTCAGCCACAAATACCACTGTATGGGCGTCTCTTCTGGAGTTGCTATCCTTCCACGGAGTTTATCCTTGCAAGCATGTCTTTAGTCTACCAGTCAATGATTTCGATATTCGGATTATTAGACTTGTTTTTAGCAAGATTTATAAACATGAAGTGTTAATGATAATTAGGATTACAGCACCAATCCCATACATACCCCTATTTTTAAACATTTATTAATTAAAAGTTCATGTCACTATTAGGCAAAGAATAGAAAAGAGTCATTATATTCATTTTACCATCCAGAAAGCTTATTTTGCGTGTTACGTAAACCCGAAAGATGGATGCAACTCTGGACTTGTTCTTTCCGCTGTTTGAATCAGAATCTAACGAGGATTTCTGGAGGATTGAGGAGATAAGAAAGTATCATGAGTCCTTAATGGTTGAACTTGAAAGAATTTACAGGATTGCAGAGGTTGCAAGGAAAAAAGGACTTGATCCTGAACCAAGAGTGGAGATTCCAATTGCGAAAAACATGGCAGAGAGAGTTGAGAAGCTGATGGCTTTGCCTGGACTGGCAAAGCGCATAATGGAGCTTGAGGAAGAGGGTTTGAGCAGGGAAATTATCTGTTTCAAGGTTGCGGACGAAATTGTGGAGGGTAGGTTTGGAGAGCCCTCGAAGGAAGATGCGATAGATAAAGCTGTCAGGACTGCAGTTGCGATAATGACCGAAGGTGTTGTCGCAGCACCCATTGAGGGTATTGCAAAAGTTAAGATTGACAAGGATGACTTTCTGAGAGTTTACTATGCAGGCCCGATTAGAAGTGCGGGAGGAACTGCCCAGGTCATCTCTGTTCTTGTTGCCGATTATGTAAGGAGGAAAATGGGTATTGGCAGATATATACCAACAGAGGAGGAAATTCTCAGATACTGTGAGGAGATTCCTCTCTACAAAAAGGTTGCAAATCTTCAGTATCTCCCCAAGGATGAGGAAATCAAACTCATCGTTTCGAACTGTCCGGTTTGCATAGACGGTGAGCCTACAGAGAGTGCTGAAGTTTCAGGATACAGAAACCTGCCGAGAGTTGAGACGAACAGAGTTAGAGGGGGAATGGCACTCGTCATTGCAGAAGGTATTGCCCTGAAAGCTCCGAAGCTGAAGAAAATGGTCGATGAAGTGGGTATCGAAGGGTGGGAGTGGCTTGATGAGTTGATTAAAGGCGGTGGAGACAGCGGTGATGATGAGAAAGAGGAAAAGACTGTGATCAAGCCGAAGGACAAGTACCTCTCTGACATCGTTGCCGGAAGGCCTGTTTTGAGTCATCCTTCAAGAAAGGGTGGGTTCAGGCTGCGTTATGGCAGGGCGAGGAATTCCGGATTTGCGACAGTCGGCATCAACCCGGCAACGATGTACCTTCTCGATTTTGTTGCAGTTGGAACTCAGCTGAAGATTGAGAGGCCCGGAAAGGCGGGAGGTGTTGTGCCTGTCTCCACAATAGAAGGGCCCACAGTCAGACTCAGAAACGGGGATGTCGTGAAGATTAACACCTTAAGCGAGGCTAAGGCTCTGAAAAGTGAAGTTGCCGCAATCCTCGATTTGGGGGAGATTCTGATAAACTACGGCGACTTTCTTGAGAACAACCACCCCCTCATCCCCGCATCCTATACTTATGAGTGGTGGATTCAGGAAGCTGAAAAAGCTGGATTGAGGGGAGATTACAGGAAGATAAGTGAAGATGAAGCTTTGAAGCTGTGCGATGAGTACCACGTGCCGTTGCACCCTAATTACACATACCTCTGGCACGATATAAGTGTGGAGGACTACAGATACCTGAGAAACTTTGTTTCTGACAATGGAAAGATAGAGGGAAAGCACGGAAAGAGCGTCTTAATTCTGCCCTACGATTCGAGAGCCAAAGAGATTTTGGAGGATTTGCTGGTGGAGCACAAGGTGAGAGAATCCTTTATCGTAATCGAAACCTGGAGAGCCTTCATAAGATGTCTTGGCTTGGATGAGAAACTTTCAAAAGTCTCAGGAGTGTTAGGAAAAGACGTTCTGGAAATTGTGAACAGCGTTTCCGGGATAAAAGTTAGACCAAAGGCCCTGTCGAGGATAGGCGCGAGGATGGGGAGGCCTGAGAAAGCCAAGGAAAGAAAAATGAGCCCCCCTCCTCATATTCTCTTTCCGGTTGGCATGGCTGGTGGGAACACGAGAGACATAAAGAACGCTATAAACTACACAAAAAGCTACAATGCAAAAAAGGGCGAAATAGAAGTCGAGATTGCGATAAGAAAGTGCAGTCAGTGCGGGAAGGAGACTTTCTGGCTGAAATGCGACGATTGCGGTGGGCTGACCAAGCAGCTTTACTACTGCCCCTCGTGCAGGATGAAGAATACTTCGAGCGTTTGTGAAAGCTGCGGCAGAGAGTGTAACGGATACATGAAAAGAAAGGTGAACCTCAGAGAACTCTATGAGAAGGCAATAGCAAACCTTGGCGAGTACGACTCATTCACGACAATAAAGGGAGTAATCGGGATGACGTCAAAGACAAAAATGCCCGAAAGGCTTGAAAAGGGGATACTGAGAGTTAAGCACGGTGTTTTTGTGTTTAAAGACGGTACTGCCAGATTTGATGCGACTGACCTTCCAATAACGCACTTCAGGCCGGCAGAAATTGGCGTTAGTGTTGAGAAGCTCAGGGAGCTTGGTTATGAGAAAGACTACAAGGGAGCGGAGCTTAAAAACGAGAACCAGATAGTGGAGCTGAAGCCTCAAGACGTCATACTGCCCAAGAGCGGTGCAGAGTACTTACTGAGAGTAGCGAACTTCATAGACGACTTGCTGGTCAAGTTTTACGGAATGGAGCCTTTTTACAACGCAGAAACAATTGAAGACTTGATAGGTCATCTGGTGATTGGTCTCGCTCCCCACACCTCTGCCGGTGTGCTCGGGAGAATAATCGGTTTCTCCGACGTTCTTGCTGGTTATGCCCACCCCTACTTCCATGCAGCTAAGAGGAGAAACTGCGACGGTGATGAAGACTGCTTCATGCTCTTACTCGACGGTCTTCTGAACTTCTCAAGAAAGTTCCTGCCTGACAAGCGTGGAGGTCAGATGGACGCTCCATTAGTCCTGACAGCCATAGTAGATCCAAAGGAGGTTGACAAGGAAGTCCACAACATGGATATCATGGAACGCTACCCGCTTGAGTTCTACGAAGCTACAATGAGGTATGCGAGTCCAAAGGAGGTGGATGACTGCGTGGAGAAGGTCAAGGACAGGCTGAAGGATGAGAGTAGGTTCTGCGGATTGTTCTTTACTCACGACACGGAAAACATTGCCGCAGGGGTGAAGGAGAGTGTGTACAAATCCCTGAAAACGATGCAGGATAAGGTTTACAGGCAGATGGAACTTGCAAAAATGATTGTGGCTGTTGACGAGCACGATGTGGCTGAGAGGGTTATAAATGTCCACTTCCTGCCCGACATAATCGGAAATCTGAGGGCCTTCTCAAGGCAGGAGTTCAGATGCACAAAATGCAACACGAAATATCGCAGAATTCCGCTTGTGGGGAAGTGTGTGAAGTGTGGGAACAAACTCACACTAACGGTTCACAGCAGCTCCATTATGAAGTACCTCGAACTCTCCAAGTTCCTGTGTGAGAACTTCAACGTGTCCAACTACACCAGACAGAGGCTCATGCTTCTTGAGCAGGAAATAAAATCGATGTTCGAAAACGGTACTGAAAAGCAAGTTTCAATATCCGATTTCGTCTAACAGCAAAAATATATAGTTTGAAGTAAACACTAAAGAGTGGACGAAAAGGACCTGAAAATAATTAACCTGCTTGTTAGCAACGCCAGAATTCCGAAGACGAAGATAGCCAAGGAGATGAATGTAACTGAGGCGGCGGTAAGGAAGAGAATATCAAACCTGGAGAAGAGAGAAGAGATTCTGGGCTACAAGGCCATCATCAACTACAAGAAGGTTGGTCTCAGCGCTTCGCTGACTGGTGTTGATGTCGAACCGGATAAACTCTGGAAGGTGGTTGAGGAACTCAAAAACCTTGAAAGTGTTAAATCGCTCTGGCTCACTACAGGAGACCACACGATAATGGCAGAAATAATAGCAAAGTCCGTGCAGGAACTCTCAGAAATACATCAGAAAATAGCGGAAATGGTGGGTGTTAAGAGAGTCTGCCCCTCGATAATAACGGATATCGTAAAGTAGATTAGCATTCAGGCAGTAAATTAAGCAATGGAAGACAGGTTCAGAAACTGCATTTTGGGTCTGGCGGTTGGAGATGCTCTTGGTATGCCGGTCGAAGGCTTATCGCCTGAAAACATCAAACAGCTTTACGGCGAGGTTAGGGATTTCCTGCCGTCTCCTTACGGTGACCTGAAGGCTGGAGAGTGGACTGACGATACGGAGCAGATGATCGTTCTCGCCGAATCAATTCTCGAAACGGTTTACTTCAGCCCGGAAAACTTCGCCGAGAAGCTGAAAAAGTGGTTTGTAGAGACGAGCAGCAGGAGGATTGGGCCGAGCTCAACCAGAGCGATATCGAATTTAATGAGGGGTGTGCACTGGAGCAGGGCCGGGGTTTTCAGCGATACATGTGGTGCGGCAATGAGAGTCGCACCCGTAGGGCTTGTTTACCACTTCAGCCTGAATCTCGTGGAGAAATATGCAGAAATCTCAGCCAGAGTGACGCACACGGGCTCTGCGGCAATCGGCGGGGCTGTGGCTGTTGCAATAGCAATATCGTGCAACGTTCTTGACTTCAGCGATGAGGAAATGCTGGATGAGGTTTTGAAAAGGGTTGAGGCTTACGACAACCTTCTCGCGGAGAAAATAAAATTCGCCTACGAAATCTCGGACAGAGATGTAAGCTATGCTGTTGAAAAGCTTGGGAACAGCATCTCTGCACTCGATGTAGTCCCGATGGCGTTTTACTCGTACTTTTCGGGGAAAGACTTCGAGGAATCGCTTATAAAGGCCGTTAATGCTGGAGGGGATGCAGATTCTATTGCTGCTGTGTGCGGGGCGATTAAGGGAGCGAAGGGCTTCAGCATCCCCGAAAGATGGCTGAAAAAGCTGAAAGACAGGGATTTTCTTGAAGAGCTTGCTATGAAGCTCTACGACCTCCACATGAGGATAGTGAAGCTAACTTAGTCAATTCTGCACTCCTCTGGACTTTTATC
>NZ_JACDNT010000069.1 GCF_017656475.1 Archaeoglobus sp. | reverse complement strand
GTAGATGAGTTTAAGCAGGTTATTAAGATAGATCCAAATAATGCTATTGCCTACCAATGGTTAGGGGAAGCGTACCTTAAACTTGGTCAAAATCAAAATGCAATGGAGGCTTATGAGCAAGCTATAAAGCTAGAGCCTTATAATCCTATTAGCCACAATGGGCTAGCAATAACGTACCTTACGCTTGGCCAATATCAAAAAGCAATAGAAGAGTTTAAGCAAACTATAAAACTAGAACCTCATAATGCTAATGCTCATTTTGGACTAGGGATGACATACTTGTTCATGGGAGATAAAAGCTCTGCTTTGGAGGAATATAACATCCTTAAAAACATAGACGAAGTGCTTGCAAATGCGCTATTTGGGCGCATTTATCCATAACAATAGAATTCTGGAAACCTTATCATAATAAGGGGAAACAACCCCTTAACCCGTTGCTTTCCCAAAGCCACGAATAGAAGGCCCTAGAAGGCTCAAGTTTGAAATAATAGGGTTATCGGACCCCCTAAAAGGAAAACAACGTTTCTAGGGCCTTTATTTTGCGTAAAAGAGACAACCCCCTATCCTTCCCCTTTGGGTAAGATCCTATGACCAAACCCCTTTGCCTGTACAAAACCGACCGTTTTTGTATATAAAAACAAGGTCTTTAAATCATAGATTTAGGCTCATATAGACATTGTCTTGATCTTCTTGAGTGATCCCGATATAGGCCAATGTGATTGAAGGGCTTGAGTGATTGAGCAGTTTTTGAATGACGGCCAGGTCTAAGCCTTTTTTGTAGGCATGATAGCCAAAGGTCTTGCGCATGGTATGAGTGCCGACAGGTTCTTTTATGCCGGCCATACGGCATGCTTCGTTGATGATCCTATAGGCTTGAATGCGTGAAATAGGGCCGTTGCCTTTCCGTGATGGGAATAAATACATACCAGAGCCAAGGTGGCTGTTCTCCAAGTACTCTTTGAGGGCCTTTTTAGCGGTTTCGCATATCGGGAAATCCTTAAACTTGCCGGTCTTTTTCTCCCTAAGGCTTATTCGATCCTTGATCTTGCCTTGTTCATCGAGCACATCGGAAACCTTGAGGCGCAACAGGTCTGAAATTCTAAGGCCGGAGTTGATCCCTAACACGAACAATGCATAATCCCTTAAGCTCTTTGCCCTGAGATACTTTTTTATGGCCTGGATCTTGCGTGTGTCCCTTATAGGCTGTACGTACTCCATTCTCCCCCACCCCTTAATGTAACATATTATACTAAAATTATAGCTTATGTTACATTTGTAAGCAAGAAGAAAAATAAAGATATACCGTAGAAGTGTCTTAAATGTAGTCTACGACTAGGTTTGCGCCCTTTAATTGAATGTAACAAAATCACAAAGTGTTACATTTGCCGGTTTGTTTTGTATAGGTTTCTATAGCTAGTTATTGCTAAAAGTGTAAAAAGGCAATAAAATAACAACTAGGGGAAAAGGGGGGAAGGCCGAATGGTGGAGCTTATAACACCCCAAGAGGCTGCGAAACAGCTTAAAGTGACAGATCAGACGATCAGAAAGATGATCAAGACCGGCAAAATAGAGGCTTACAAGGTCGGGGGTAGATGGCGCATTGAAAAAACAGAGATAACCAAGCTACTGAAAAGGTCGAGGATTAAGGCGTAGGCCATGGCCGAGGAGCTATATACCTTCAAGGAAATATGCCAGATGGCAGGAATACCTTACAGCACAGGTAGATATTACAGATCCAAGCATGGAGAATTCATTGCACCTGTTGGCACTTCCATTAGCACTGTTAGCACTGGACGCAATAAAAAGTATACAAAGCAGGCCGTGGAAGTGCTAACGTTCATTAGCAATGCTTACAAAACAGGGGCAAGTGCTAACGAAGTGCAACAACGCTTAAGCCAGCATTTTCCTATATCCGTGAGCAATGAGGAAGAAGTGTCACAGTGCAGTGTAACAGTGCAACGCAACGAGAATGAGGACGTTAGCAATGCCATTGCACCGTTAGCACTTATCGCCAACATGGCACAAGAGCAGAAGGCCATAAGGGAGGCCCTGCAAAAGATCGCCGAAACCCTTGAGAAGGCCAAGGAACAGGAGCAGGAGATAGCCAAACTAAGGGCAGAGATCGAGGATCTGAAGAAAGAGAAGGATCCACCCTGGTGGAAGAAGCTTTTATTTTAGCTTGTACTCTCCATTCTGCCCATTTTCTGCCCATTTTCTGCTTACATCTTGAATTGCTCTAAATGTAGTAGTAGCATAAAGCATAGTAAGCATAAATAGTGTGGAGGTGAGGCTATAGGCTAGTTGATCAAGGATAATTAAAGCGGTTTTGTAAGTGAATAGTCTATGGCTTTCAGCATAAAAAAAATGCTCAGAGCTGGCGACTCTGAGCGCTGAAAGCCAAGCCGGTTATCCGGCAAAAGGAAATCTGCTGTTATTAATAATATTGCATCTGGTGTTATATTGCAATACATAACCATGCATAGCAATCCGTAGCAGTACATAGCAATACGCAATTACACCCTATGCAATAAACAAGCTTATGCAGATGTTAGGTGCAGGATAACCGGCTGAGGGATAACCCTTTGCCGGTTTTTTTATTGGGCAGGGCAGAGGGCCAGGAGATTAGAACAGACACGAAAGGAGAAGATCAACAGATGGCAACGTCAAAAGTTCAAAATCCCTTTACGGCAATTAGGAAAAATCTAGGTTTGACGATCAGAGACATGGCCCAGGCGCTTAATATTTGCTTTTTGACAGTTTCACAGACAGAGCAAGGGCTAATAGCACGGCCTAGAACTTACGCAATAGCTTTAGAGCGAGCGGGGATCATAGACAACGCAGAAGAGCTGATCAAGGCGCATTTGAAGTGGCTTGAGTACAACAAAAAGGCCAAGCTGGAGGAGCTTAAAAGAAAAGTTAGCGCACTATAACACCTACGAAAGAAGGCGTTAGCAATGTATGACAATTCAAAAGGCCATTTTGGAGTGATAAACACCAGGCGCTGGCAAGAACTACAGAAAAAACTAAAGGTCACACCTATAAGCATGTATGTGCTAACGGAGTTGCTAGTGGGTCGCTACCGGAATTCATTGGGGGCGATCCACTTGCCCTTTGCTATACAGTCAATAGCAAAAGCCACACACTTAACTGAGGACGAGGTACACAAAGCCTTTTTAGAGTTACAGGAAAAAGGGCTAATAGTGCATGACGAGGAAAACGAAGTTGTCTTTGTGCTGGAATACTGGAGGCACAACAAGGTTAGCAGTACTAAGCACGCTGCGGGCGTTTGCTCAAAGATAGCAGACCTACCAGACACCTTTGCTTTCAAAGCTATGGCCGAAACTTTTGCCGAGCTTTTGCTTGAAGCCTGGAGAGACGATCAAGCACACACCCCTGTAGTTAGCAAGAAAACCAAAAAAGCTTACCAGCCAACTGCAACCCGATATATTCAAATCATGTGCTTATTGCTTGAACGATGCCGAGATTTAGAGCTTGTTCCAAAAATAAACAAAACCGTCAAAAACATAATCTTGAATGAGCTAGATCAAGATACCCCTATGCATACCCCTATCGATACCCCTATCGATACCCCTATGCATACCCCTATCGATATTACTGATACTGAAACTGATACTGAAACTGATACTGAAACTGAGACGGAAGACTTAAGACAGAAGGGCCCAACTTTGCAAAAAACCGGCAAGCTAAAAGCTCACTTAAGCACAAAAGGCCAAAACTACAAAAACCTTACGAGCCTATTAGGGGAGGATCTGAATAACGAGGAAGCTAAGAAGATTGCAGAGCTTGTTTATATTGCAAAGCCTTTCGTAGAAACAACATCAAAGATCTTAAATAAAGACACCTGGAAGGAGCATATTTTAGAACTGCCCTACGTATACGACGAAGAAGGGACGGTTATTCTAGAGCTAGACTCTGAAGACATTAAAAGCTTGATAGATCGCTTTATGCAAAAAAATTATTCAAAGGCTAACGATAAGAGCATCGTTCTTTTTAACAATCGAGACATCAAAAGAAATTTAGCCTATGAACAAGGTTTGCTTTAAGTTAAGCACTTTGTTGTTGATCGATACCACCCTTTTAGCGCGCGGCCCCTTGGTCGTGCGCTTTGCTTCTTGTTAGAGTGGCTAAGGGGTGCCCTTAATGGCCGGCGCGCGCTCCCTTGAGTTGCTTTAAGTGTTGCATTTATCCTGTTGAGCTACGGTTTATGTAAGCATTAATCATTGAGCTAAGTGGTAGTAATCACAAAAATTTTGTTATACCGTGTGAGTGTGTTTTGAGACATGGCTACCGTTCCCTTTGGGGGATACTACCCCCCTAAAACGAGCTTTATTCTAGATCCACACATGATTGCTTAGCCTAAAGCTTTAGCTGATATAAATATGCTTTTTACCCCTTCTTGTGAAAGAGATGACATCACTTTGTGTTAAGTTTCACTTAATTAAGAGCTAGTTTAATACTTTAACTGTCTTGTGAGGTTGCTAGGAGTAGGTGATAATTGAACAAAAAGAAAGGGGTGGTGGCCTTGGAAGACCTGGTTTATTTAATGTTGCATGTGATGTTGCTTGCTTTTTTATCGTTTATAGGAGCCTTTGTGTTGCAATTTGCCACAAAATCGTTGTGTGAATTCGAACCCCCGTATGAAATAGTTTTCAAAGCCTGTTTCATTCTTTCGATCATAGCAGCAATCATTCCTTTTGTTCTTGGTGCTGTTTTTCAAGGAATAAGGCCAAGAATTGTTGATAAGGCAATGGTACTTTGGATACTTTTATCTTTTAGTACATTTACCGTTTTTTTGGGCTTCAAACTCAAACACCCAGAGTTTGGATCCATTGGAATAAAAAAAGGAGCCATACTTGGCCTAATTCTAATGACTACGTTGCTACTTCTGTACAAAATAATTGCACCTTTAATGATTTCTTCTATGGGGGATTTTGAGGATTTTCTTAGGTCTCTGTAGGGGGTAACAAATCCCTAGCCCTTTAAACTATGAGACCGCACGCCGACCTTCACGTGAAACTTCGCAAAATCCCACGAGGGGGGGTTATGTTTTCTGCGCTCCCGCCTGGCCCCAGTAAGGGAGTTTTACCACGCTGTAAAAAAGAATTCCTTGACGCTATAAAAAAGAGAATGCGCTCCCCTAGCACCTGGAACAGGAAACGGAAACGAGGCCTAGCACCCCCTGTAGCTAAGGGCACCCCGTGGCTTTTCCCGACCCCTACAGCTACACCCTCAGAAGAACCTATCTATTACCCGTGAGAGCACAATAGAAGGCCCTAGAAGGCTTAAGTTTACAAAAGGTAGCCCCTTATACCTCTTTTCAAAAAAACACCCCTTTACAGGCCTATAAATAACCTCTTTTTTAGGCACTTTTTTAATGATTTAAATGCCTTGCGAGGTCGTTAGGAGTAAGTAATAATAAGGGCAAAGGGGGCATTCAAAATGCGTAGGTATGTTTGGGTAGTGCTCATTGTTTTTGTGGTGTCTATTGTTTCCTTAGGTATATTACATCCTGCCGGCGCAACAGAGGTTCAGAAATTGATAGATAAAGGCTTTAAATACTTTGAGCTTGGTCAATACCAAAAAGCAGTAGATGAGTTTAAGCAGGTTATTAAGATAGATCCAAATAATGCTATTGCCTACC
>NZ_JACDNT010000068.1 GCF_017656475.1 Archaeoglobus sp. | reverse complement strand
GCTGACATTCACATTGACCTCTGTCTCTTCCTTGAACTCTCCTTCGAGTTCGAGCTGGTAGCGGAGGAGCGCGATAAGGTCAGCGAAGGAGCGGGCCTTTATTTTGCCCTCTTTCAACTGCTTTACTGCTGTCGCTATCGCCGCTCTTACTATCTTCCGCTGGTCTTCCTTTATTTTCTCAATATAGTCCTGCGTTTCGTTGATGATGCGGTTAAGCGTCGCCTTTTCTATTTCCTCCCACTTGTATTTGTTCTTCCAGCGCCTAATCGTGCTCTCATGGACGCCGACGATTTTAGCGGTCTGCGTAGGACTGTGGTTGGTCGTCCAAATCTGGTAGGCACGCAAGACCTTTGGTGGCATCTGTTGGAGCAGTTCCTCCGCTTCCATCTTTATCACTCAAAACGCGCCATAAATTCAGATTCAATCTTGGAAAAGGGAAGTTCTCTCCCGTCGCGAATGAGCGTTATATCCTTCTTCCCAGTCGTGTGAATGTAACGCCAAACTATGACATCGACATAATGTGGGTCAAGTTCCATCATGTAGCAAGTGCGGCCCGTCTTTTCGGCGGCGATTAAAGTCGTGCCGCTTCCTCCAAAGAGGTCGAGAATAATATCTCCTCTATATGATGCATCCTCAATGAAACTGCTTAACAAACTAACGGGTTTTTGATTTGGGTGGATAAGAGAAGAGGGATTATTTATCTCTTCATTCATAATTATTGCTCTCTTTCTTCCGATTCCTCCTTCCCACAGTACGACCCTGCCTTTTGTTGCATAAATAATTACCTCAAAGTTAAAGATATAACTTCCTTCTAAATCACCCATCCCACCTAATGCTGGATGTTTCACCCATATTAGCATGTTCTTTATTTTAAATCCTGCATCTTTTATCATAAAGTACCACTCGGGGTAAACATCCCACCTTGTAAAACAATAAAAAGGAGTATTGTCTTTTAATAAGTCATATATTTGTTTAATCACATCAGAGGCCCATTGTAAATTATCATCCAACTTAATCTTTTCAAACTTATTCTTCCTCCGGTTTGATTGATAATTAATCCCATAAGGAGGGTCGGTTAAAACCATGTCGGCCTTTGCCCCATCCATCAATCTCTCGACGTCGGCCCTGCTCGTGCTATCCCCACACATAACCCTGTGCCTACCCAAAAGCCAAATGTCGCCACGCTTAGAAAATGGTTCGACCTCTTCATCGACCTCTGGCAGTTCGTCCCCCTCTTCATCTACTTCCTCCTCTTCAGGAACTTCTAACTCGCGAATAAGCTCCTTTATTTCGTCTTCATCATATCCAGTTAGCTCGAGGTCATAGTCTATCTCCTTCAGCTGGGCGAGCTCTGCGGCCAGCGCGTCTAAGTCCCAATCGCTTTCAGCCACCTTGTTATCGGCGATGCGGAAAGCCTTCACCTGCGCAGGGGAAAGGTCATCAGCAACGATGACGGGCACTTCTTTCAGCCCAATCCGCTTCGCGGCCTCATATCTGCCGTGGCCGACGATGATGACATAATCCTTATCTACAATGATAGGGACCTTAAAGCCGAATTCGAGGATTGAGCTGGCTATTTTCTTTATCTGTTCCTCAGGGTGTTTTTTCGGGTTGTTCACATAAGGAATGATTTTATCGAGCGGGACGTGTTCAATTTTGAGCATGATTTACCCTCCGTTTGCCCGTCAGGCGTGCATCGGCGAGCGGGAAAACACAAAAAGGAAAGGAAAAAGACAGCCGGCTGGCTGGTCCCCTCATAGCGACCTCCAACCGGCCAGACACATCTGGCATACTGTAGGGGCGTGTCCGCCCTCTCGCTAAAAGCTCCCTCTGCGGTGGCGTGTCCGCCCTCCGAGTAAAGCCATCTCACGGCGCGCCCCCGGCTTCATAAGGGTCTGCCAAGGCCGTCGCTCGACGGCATCTGTCCAATGGGGCCGGCCCCGTTCTCGCGGTGATTTCAGCATGATTATATGAAAGTCCCTGTGGGAGTGGGAGGGCTGCACGTGGCAGCCTGCTCCCCGAGGATTATTATATACATACGGCAACGTCGACGTCGACATGAAAGAGGGACGGGTTGGTCTACCCTTCTCCCTCAATAGTATTATGCATTAGGGTCTTACTCCTGCTAAAAGTATGCACGTGGATGTATGCTCTCATAATAGCAAGAGGTGAGGCCTTTGCAAAATAATATACTCTCTGCATATCAAGATATACATCATGGATACCGCATGCAGCCATAAGCACAGCAGGGGCTAACGCCTCGGCGGCTATCCCCTTCTTACGATGGAGGTCAGCATTATATACTCGCGAGTATATCCTCTCCGCTTCTTTTATTATATATTTAGGTAGATGGAGGTTAGCGGCTATGCGTCTTATCTCGCTGAGAGTATAGTTTTTGGTGTCGTCGCCCGTACCTGTCCATTTAAATCTTACGTTCTCTATATCATGCTTTGCCTGTATTTGGTCGTGGTGGGCCGGCACTTCCTCGTAGCCGTAAACGTAGCCGCAGACGGGGCAGTAATATTCTCCTCTCGCAGGGTCAAAATAGATGGAGGTGGCGCCACAGATAGGGCAACGCTCACCCATACAACATGGCCTCCCGGTCGTAGTTGTGCGCCGGCTTCTTCCCACTGAGCTTTGCCTTTATATCTGCAACTATAGCCTGCTGTATGGTAGTCATCTGACCGTGTTCGAGGAGTACGTCATAACGTAGAACCTCGGCGAGATAGTTGGCGTCGGCGATGCTGATTGTTGCGGCGGCGTAGTGTTCATCGTTGTGGTAGATATAGAATTTGAAGCCGTCGTGACCGGCGGTAACTTCGAAGTGGTGGTCGTCAAGCATATAATCGAAAACTTTTGTTTCTTCCTTGAACGGAGTAAGAAAGATTGCCTCTACTGCAAGACTAATTCTTTTTGCTAAAAGTAGAACGTGCTCACTGTCTATTTCTATCCTCGCGTAGTGTTCGCCATTTTGGACGTAAAAGATAAAGTCACCGCTCACGATTACGCCTTTCTTTTTGTTGATTTTAAGCGGCTCTTTACACACCTCTATTATTTCTTTCCCGTTCCGCTTCGAAAAGACGGGCCTATATTCCAACACCTCCATTATTTTCACCTCCGCAAGAGTGATTTTAGCGGCTGATTTGAATAGAGACTATTTCAGTCGAGCAGGCCAACAACGAAAAGTTCGGCGGCAAGTAAGAGTGGATAAATGAACAATGCATACGCTGCAACAAAGATGAAGCGCTGCCAGAAGCCGGTCGGGTCGAGCCATGCCCAGAGGGCGAACGCTGGGAGTGCTGGAGGGATGGCGATGGTAAGGAAGGCCAGTAGCAGAAGGATATTATCTCCTTTTCTCTTTATTCGCCTGGATGCGAGCATCCCATCACCTCCTTTTTAATTAATCCTTTCTCAACGAGGTAATTATATAACTTAATCAGCTTGCGCGGGGCGTCCATTCTGTTCTTCAGCTCAAGGGCAGGGTCGAACAGCTCTTTTAGCATCACCTCCTCATCTGGTACTATTTCATATAAGCGCAGGCCGCCCTTCCAGTCGTAGATAGTGAGGCCGTCGCGGTTGCGGTCGAACACATACAGAATGAAGCCTGCCGGGCGCTGGTTCTTGCCAAGCTCTACGCGCTCGTTACGCTGAAAGCCGCCGCTCACGTCGATGGCCCAATACGTATCCTGTCGTATATTCGTCACAAGCCAATGCGAGTGGCCGACGATGACGCGTTCTATCTCCTTTCTGCCGAGTTCACGCTGGCGCCTGTTGAGCCAGTTGAGTTTTTTCCATGTATTGCGTAAAAAGTCATAGCTAACCGGGTAGTAGTCGCTGCCACCGTAGCCGTGCTCGATTAAAGCCCAGTGCTGCTTTTCTTCATCGCCCAAGTTCATCACGAGCTGGTGGCCGGCATAGTAGGCGTCGAGGCCGAAAGAGCGGAGCTTGTCAGCCAGTTCCCATGCGTAGTTGTCGCCCTTGTGGTTGTCGTGGTTGCCTTTTATCACGAAGTATTGGACGGGAGCGATTTGGCTTAGTTCGTTGTGCAGGTCAAGGAGGTGGGCCGCCGCGTAAAGGACTTGAATGTTGCCCTTGTTGAAAATATTTTTTGCTTCCTGCCCGCGGAAGATGCCGCGCCCTGCCACCGTGTCACCGTTTAGGACGACGGTTATCTGCTCTATTCTCACTTCGTCGTTTACTTCGTTCAGCTTCAGTATGAGATTATTTACTGTGCTCTTGTACGTTTCAAGCATGACGTTTTCGTCGCCAAAGTGCAAATCGCTGATGACTATTGTTGCGGTCGCACTGTTAGCAAATGTATATGGGGCAACTATATCTCCATCAAGAAAAACGTCGCTTAGGTAAATTGCTTCAGTATCGGCTCTGATATTTTCATCTGAAAGCACAGTTCGGGCTTTTTCTTCGTCTATAAGCCAAACATAGGTGTTATCCCTATCTACAAGGCCCATTTTGCGGAGCTCTGAAATCCTTGCCCTGAGAGACTTGCGGGGGTAGCCGGTTGCGTCGCAAAGGGCGGCCCTTGTGATTTTACCACCCTCCTTAAGAAGGAGGGAGAGTATTTTACGGTGGCTGGGTTTAAGATGCATGGCATCACCGGAGTAAATTATACTTTCCCCTATATAAGCTTTTCGCCGAAAAGGTTATATAGTGGGAACGCAATTATATCTCCGAAAAATTCCGGAGGTGGATGCCGTGGTAAAGAAGATTTCCGACTTCCTTGAAAAGGAGCATAGGGACGACAGAACAGTAGTCAAGAGCCCCGCCGTTATCGGCGAGGTGATAGCCATCGAAGATGCGCATTTCAGGCAGGGGGACAACGGGAAGCCGTACGTCAGCGTTTACTTCCACTACTACAACGACGTAGAAAAAACACCTTATTGCTGGAATACGTCGAGTAGCGTCATCATGGACCAGATACGCAAGCTTAAAGACAAAGGCGCTTTTAATGACGGCGAGCCAGTTCTCGCGCTGGTGGGGAAGCGGAAGAATAAGGCAGGGCTGTGGTATTACACTCTACTCGACCCGGACGATGAGCCGGTCAGCGAAGAGGGGTAAGTACGCGATGCTTTCTTTTCTTTACTCTCGTCGCCCGGAGGTGGTGATATGGAATTCGAAGTGGACGGGATTGTATTTTCGAACGAATACATGCCGCCCGACATAAAGAAGTTCCCCCACATCGACGGCTACGCACAGTTTTTAGTCAATTATCAGAAGATAAAAAGCAAGGTCTGGCACGTGGTCGTAGAGCGCAAATACGACGGAACGAACATCAGGCTCGTGAACTGGGGCGATAAAGTATATGTGCTCACCCGCAAGCAGGCCGCGGAAGATAGGTTTATGAAACTCCTCCACGAGGCATTCGAGAACAATCCTCACCTAATTAAACATATAAAGCGATTCCGCCGGCACTGGGGCGACGGCTCATATCTGGTCGGCGAGCTCGTGAGCGGGAAGATAAAAGCGCCGTATACCGGCCAATTTCAGGCGTCGAACCTTATTTTATTCGAATACTGGGATAACAGTACAGGACACTTCGCGCCGTGGAGGATAACCTCCTACCTCGACCCTACTTTACCTGAATTCCGCCTACGCTTCGTGCCTGATGAAATAAGTAAAGACCTTATGCGCCAGCTCGCAGAGACAGCGTGGCTAAGGGACTATGAAGGCTTTGTTGTGAAAGCAATCGACGATTATGGCCGCATAATTTTACGCGGTAAGGTAAAGCCAATACACTTCAATTACCCGACCCATGAAGGCCAGCTCTATGCGAAAAGCAAAAAGAAAGAGGGCAAGAAAGGAAAAGGTAACGTCGCGAGCGAGGAGGAGGTATTAGAAGCGATTCACAAGGTTAAGCTAAGGCTGTCGCCCGAGGAGTTCATCAACCCGAAGGTGGCGATGCCGGCGATTGCGGCCGAGGTGCAGGAAGAGTTCGGGAAGGCACT
>NZ_JACDNT010000067.1 GCF_017656475.1 Archaeoglobus sp. | reverse complement strand
TGGCATCGCTCTGCATCGGTGGAGGGCAGGGGATGGCCATGGTTGTGGAGAGAGTCTAAGTCCTTTTAGGGCCCCTTTCTTCTTTTATATTCGTGAAAGTTTTTTAATTTGGAAATGGTATTTCGTCTTTGGTCTCCTTTCGCTTTACTCGTACTACTCTAACTGAAATCTTCGAGCAAAGCTGAATGACTTTTTTATCCCGTCCTACGTACTTTAATCTTCAACCCAAGCAGGATTAAAACGATACCACCGATTACTGCAAGAATCTGGAGTGAATTTTCACAGATCGCTGATATAATACTCTCGTACATTGATTGTTCGGTAGGTGGTGCGGGAGGTATTTTATCAACAATTATCTAGAACCTTGGCCGAGTTAGATATCTGTAAATCTGAGCGAGTCCCGTTGCAATCAAAACAAAGCCTATGGTAAGGATTACTTTTACCACCAACTCTGCACCTTCAACGACCCTTCTGCCAAGGTCTGTGAGAGAGTAGTAAACCCATTTTCCATGCCGGTTTTTTGCCACAAGTCCTGCCTCAAGTAGCTTCTCCATATGCTCACTAACACTCGACTTTGACATGTCCAGACTTCTTGAAATCTCACTTAAATTCATCTTTTTCTCTTTAAGGAGTTTAAGTATTCTTACTCTAGTGTCAGATGATAGTGCGTTGAAGGTTTTCACAGTGAGTATCTTTACCATTGACATATGTTCAACAACACCATATTAAATTTTTCGTTAAAAAATAGTAAAAAATTAGCTGGTTTGCAGGTTGCCGAGGTCTCGTTCGATTCCACTTATCGGGCTGTAGACGCTGTAGGTTCTTGAATTGTTAATTATCGCACCAACGTGAATGCCATAAATGTCAACGCACTTAATTCCATACCTTTCAACGCACCAGTTCCTTATCCAGGTGTCCAGTGGATCGTAGTAAACCGGTCCTCCGCTGTCGCCACCTCCCCGAGTGTAGGTTGCAAGAACCTGATCGTAAAGGGTGCCATATTCTGGCCAGTCCGCTTCTATTATGAAATTTACCTTCTCAATCAATCCACACGTTTCTCCCGTTGTTATTCCACCTTTGCATATGTGCATTCCTCTGCTCTGATCATGCATTTCGCTGAACGCCGGATAGTGCTTTTAATGGATTATGTTCGTTGAATATTCTGAATGCTGAGGTACCAAAAATTATCTCCACGAAAAGAGCATCGCTGTGTCTCGGACCCTCCGGATCGGCAGTAACCCTACCAACCAAATTCTCTCTTGGATTTGCAGTTAATTCCGGCTGATACACTGCATTATTCAAATTCCCGCAGTGTCCTGCGGTAACGAATCCCATCACGCCATTCCTTACAGCTATGAAACCGAGGGTGTAGTCTCCTAGAGCTTGAATCTTTATACCTCCGACCATCGGACGTATTTTATCCGTTCGAGAAAGTTTTACTTCTGAAATCGTTATGTTTCTCTCTGGTTCAGTTTCTATGATGTCTGGCTTAAATCTTCCTGTCTTCTCAACAATGATAGCATCGATCGGTATACCAAGTCTCTCTGCCAGTATTTTGATTTTGTCCAGAATTGTCTCGTTAATTACAATAACACCGATGAGAATTTTGTTTTTAACTTCTTCCGGACCAGCCATAGATAGGTAGTTTCTAAGGAATGTATCCTTTTTCATTTCATCAAACATCATCCTTTTCCACTTGTAAAGCTCACTGTAGCTGTACTTCCCCTTCACAACCACAACGTTCTTCCCCTTGTAGCTCTCAGCAACTCTTTCATCAGTCACAACGACAAAAACTATCCCTCTTCTCGGATCTATCCACTCTCCACCATAATAAGGAGAATCCTTTCCAGCATTCTGAACCTCAATTGCCGTTTTAGCTGCTGAACGGTAATCCGATTTTATTTCCTCAATGTCGATGCACATCCACCAGTGTGCCAGTTCTTTCTTCTTAACCCACTCTCCGTTCTCGTACACGTAATATTCAGCCGTGGAGTTATCGCTGCAAAGGGACTGATCCACCTTCAGCTCGTTTACGCTGGGGATTGCGGAAGTTATTGTAGCCCCACTCAGTATCAAGAGCCCTACCAACACCAACCTTAGCATACTCTCTAAAATCTGCATTTTCTATTTAAAAAATATATGATATTGTTCGGTTAATTCCAAACGAGTTAAATCGTTGCATGCTGGTCATCGGAAGAAGACGAGAGCTGTATTTGCCTAAATTCATCAAAATTCGAAGCGAGACAGTTCGTTAACTTTGTTTTGTTCTCCGAATTCTCACTGTTAATGTAAAAGCAAATGGAATCAAAAAGCATAAGTAATGAAAAACTCATTTTTGACCATGAGCGTCAGGTTCGGAATGCTTCTGTCAGCGCCAATGCCCACACTCGACAAAGTTATGAAGATAGCCCAACAGGCTGAAGAAGGTGGAATGTTCTCTCTGACCGTCCCGGATCACACTCTGATGGTTCCTCCGGGCTTTACACCCAATGCCTTATCACTGCTTTCAGCCTTAGCCGTTAAGACTTCAAAGGCCATTATTGGAACCGGTGTCACAGACGTCGTTCGCTACCACCCTTCAGTTTTGGCCCAGATCATAGCAACCATAGACCACCTTTCTCTTGGAAGGGCCTTTCTCGGACTCGGTGCAGGAGAAGCGATGAATATTAAGCCTTTCGGAATAGAGTGGAAAATGCCATACACAACGCTGAGGGAAGGTATAGAGATTATGAAGAGGCTCTGGACGGGAGAGAAGTTCAGCTATGAAGGGAAGAGGTTCAAACTTAAAGATGCCTTCCTTCAAATAAAGCCACTTCAAAAGACAATTCCTATTTACTTAGGAGCAAATGGGCCCAAGACAAGGGAGCTCACAGGGGAGATGTGTGAGGGATGGATGCCAATCGCTGAAACGCCAAAGACTTACAGGGAGAACCTCAGAGACGTTGAACGTGGTTGTGAAAAGGCTGGAAGAAAAGTTGAAGAGATTGATACAGCCCTGCAGATATACACTGCAGTAGACCCCTCATTTGAGAAGGCGATGGAGAGGGCAAGGCAGTTCAGCGGCGTAATCGTTTCTGCAGTAGAAAAGGCTGAGCAGGCTGGATACAACCTCGAATTGCCCGAAGGAGTTTCCAAAAAATTCTACTTCGAACAGCTCCTTCTTGACGATGCGATGCTCATGGAGTTTTTAAAACTCTCATCTCTCGTTACCGAGGAGATGATAAGGGACTTCTTTATAGTCGGAACACCTGAGGATTGCGAAGATAAAATAGAGGAGTTTGTTAAAGCAGGTGTTAAACACTTCATGCTCATAAATGTTAGCCCAGACCCCAAGTACGTTCTCAAAGTTTATGCTGAGAGAATCATCCCGGCGTTTTCCGATTGACCTGAGATAAAGTGATATACTTTTGGAACGACTAAGGTTCGATGCTCTGGGTTGAGAAGTACAGGCCTAAAACCATTGAAGAAGTCGTTGCGGATAAGAACATAATCTCGAAGGTCATTAAATGGGCCAAAAGCTGGAAGAGGGGGGGCAAGCCCCTACTGCTTGCCGGTCCTCCTGGTGTTGGAAAAACGTCCCTCGCTCTCGCTCTCGCCAACACGATGGGCTGGGAGGTTGTTGAGCTTAATGCAAGCGACCAGAGAAGCTGGAGGATCATCGAAAGAATTGTTGGGGAAGGGGCATTTAACGAAACAATAAGCGATGAGGGTGAGTTTCTTTCTTCACGAGCGGGAAAGCTGAAGCTGATAATCCTTGACGAGGTTGACAACATTCACAAGAAAGAGGATGTTGGGGGGGAGGCTGCGCTCATAAGGCTAATTAAAAGAAAGCCCGCTCAGCCATTGATTTTGATCGCCAACGACCCCTACAAGCTCTCTCCAGAGCTAAGAAATCTCTGTGAGATGGTTAACTTCAAAAGACTCACAAAACATCAGGTGGCAAGAGTTCTGGAGCGAATTGCTTTGAAAGAGGGGATTAAAGTCGATAAAAAGGTTCTTCTCCAGATTGCCGAGAATGCCGGAGGTGATTTAAGAGCAGCGATCAACGATTTTCAAGCTCTTGCAGAGGGCAAGGAGGAGCTAAAGCCAGAAGACGTTTTCCTAACGAAGAGAACGCAGGAAAAAGACATTTTCAGAGTAATGCAGATGATTTTCAAGACAAAGAATCCTGCTGTTTACAACGAGGCAATGCTTCTGGATGAGTCTCCTGAAGACGTCATTCACTGGGTAGAAGAGAACGTGCCCTTAGAGTATTTGGGGATGGAACTTGTTAATGCTTATGGTGCACTTTCAAGGGCAGACATTTTCCTCGGCAGAGTCAGGAGGAGGCAGTACTACAGGCTCTGGAAGTATGCGAGCTATCTCATGACCGTAGGCGTTCAGCAAGCCAAGGAAAAACCGAAGAAAGGCTTTACGAGGTACAGAAGACCAGTTGTGTGGCAGATGCTATTCCAGCTCAGAAGCAAGAGAGAGATGATGAGAAAGATTCTCGAAAAGATTGGAAAATATAGCCATCTCTCAAGGAGAAAAGCCCGAACCGAGATGTTTCCCACGATAAAACTCCTTTTGAGAGAGCTTGATGTAAAGAGTGCCTCAACCATAGCGGCTTTTTACGAATTCACCAAGGAAGAACTTGAATTCCTCGTTGGAGAGAGAGCTGCTGAAATTTGGGAATATATCGAGAAACACGGATTGCACAGAATCGAGGATGAAACCTTCCTTGAGAGCTTCACGAAAGCTGATAAGATTTCAGAGACGATTTCGGAGACGCGTAAAGAACGAGAAGAAGAGGAAAAAGAAAGAGAGGAAGAGGAGGAGGAAGAAAGGAAAGAAGTAGGAACAAAGAAGAAAAAAGCCGGAAAAAATTTAACTCTCGATTCATTCTTTTCCTGAATGATGCGCAAGGTTATCGCTGCAGCATTCAAGAGCAAAGGGAAAAGGAAAATGAAGAGAAGTGAGTTGATTTACACCATGAGCTTCGACTTGAACTGGTTTACCCACGAGGGGAGCAAGAAGGTTGTGGAGGAGGCTGAGAAGGAGGGTCTGCTTGAAGGTGACGACGAACTCCAGCCAACCTTTGATTTGGACGATGTTGACCTCAGTAACTTCAAACCCGACCTCTCAGAACTCCTCTCAAGATCTGTAACAGATAGAATCATCGAAGAAATAGCAGTAAAACTAAAAAAGGACAGCAGGGAAGTTTACTCGATGGTCAACAAGAAGCAGGAAGAGCTTGGGGGTATAGTAAGCTTTCCGGTTGCAGCTCTAATCGTTGCCAAAGAGGCGGGAATAGACATCTCACCATATATCGAAGAAGTTGAGAGAGAAGTCTTCCAGTGAAATGAGGATAGAAGAGGACGTGCTTTTTATCGGCAGAAAAGCTGTTATCGCTGACGTCCACCTTGGCTTGGTTAGGCATTACGACAGCGAGTTGATTGAGAAAGCTCTTGGCGTAGCTGAAAAGGCTGAAACGCTGATTGTTGCAGGTGATTTAAGGCATCTCGGAAGAAGAGGTCAGTATGAGAGGTTTATGCGGGAGGTTGGCGGGATTACAGAGCTAATTTTGCTCAGGGGGAACCACGACATCGGTTTGGACTGCGAGAAGGCTATCAGAATTGGAAAGTACGGAGTTTTCCATGGACACGCCGTGCCTGATGAAGACATTCTGGACGCCAAGTTTCTGATTTTCGGCCATGCGCACCCCGCCTATTTTATCAGAGACTCTGCAGGTGGTTACAGGGAGAGGGTATTCCTCACGGGAGAAATAGAGGAGGGAAAAAGGGTCGTTGTGCTTCCTGCCTTCAACGACCTCTGCGCCTCAACTGCAGTTAACCTTGACAGACCTGCCGGCTTCATGTTCAGGAGGTATGATTACAAAGAGTGGTACGCTATCATGTTTGATGGTACACTTCTGAGAATCTAATGAATTAAAATTTACAGCAAAATTGTAATATATACGTTAATCAAAGCAATTCCATGCTACTCCTCGAACACGAATCCAAAGCTCTGCTTGAGAAATACGGCATAAAA
>NZ_JACDNT010000066.1 GCF_017656475.1 Archaeoglobus sp. | reverse complement strand
GCAATATTTTCTCAATATATGGTCAGAATTGTTATACGCCTGAAAGTGACAAGGTGTATATGAGAAGGGTGTGATGGAATGCTGCGGAAGGTTGTGGCTGGGTTGCTGGTTTTGGTGGTGCTTGGGAGTGCGGTGGTGCCGGCGGCTTTAGCTGCTGGACTTGATATAAATGTGACGATCCCGAGTGTAGCAGAATGTAACAAGCTGGGAGATAAAGAGATTAAAGTGATAAACGCGGTATCTGGGGCAGAGTCTGTTGATTATCTCTACACAGAGAAAACAAAAAGGTGGGCAGAAATCTATCACGAATTGGCTAAAAAAGAAATATTGGACTCTGTTAAGGAAACTGGTAGAATTATTGCTACTACTACAAAGTCAACAGTTATGCTAGGAAGTGATACCACTTTTTACACATCAGACTCCGGGGATCATGGTTCTTCGAGTTGGGGCGTTGCTCCAACTTGGTATGGGTCGCAGTACTATTTGTCGTCAAATAAGGTTGAGGCTGCAACACTTTTAGGCCCAGGAGGTTACGGTAGCGCATCAGCTTGGGGGTGGGTCGGTAAGGCGTTCTATGTAAGTGGAACCGGCACAAAGCCTGCAAATATAATTATGAGGGGGCACATCTACGGCCTCACAAGCGCCGTTGCAGGAGGCAATAGCAACGTTGAGATAAACTTGGTTGTCTACGATACGACAACAGGTGCAAAATACACGACCACAATATACCAAAAATCCGAGGGAGGTCTTGGTTGGACTGGGGTTGACAAAGACTTTAACAACGGAATATCAGTCAATTTACAGGGTGGTCACACTTACATAGTTTACACTGAGGTTATAACGAGCGGGGCAGTATATGGCACTGGAGAGGCAGGATCAGATTTTGGAAGGTTTGACGGAGATTACTTAGGTGAGGGCGCGTGGTTCTATGAAATTACAATTGATTTTTAAATTATATGATTTTTAATTTTTTGTTGAGGTGTACCTATGTCTCAAGATATCAGGCGGTAGAAATCGTTGGAAAGGTCTTGATTGCTGTACCCACACTCACTGCACTTGTGCTACTTGTTTATGCAAACATAACTGGCAACAGTATTGGGATAAGTGGTTCAGGATTTTGCATTGGCACGATAATTATGTGTGGATTGGTGTTAGTCATTTATGCCGCTGTGAAAGAAATAAAAAGAAATAGAGGGAAATAGAAAGAAAAAGTGAACGCATGCACTTGCTTGAGTGTTTGGGTGATCTCCTATGCGAGAAATTATAACGTGATGGCAGGCAATTATGTGATTCGAGATGAGGGGGAGAAGTTTTGTGCCCCTCTCAAAGGCTATGGTTGTGCTAGAAAGTATGGCGATGGCTGCAAGCACTGCAGAGATGGAGCCAATAATGACAACAGAAAAGATTGGGTTGCACAAAAACATAAAAATTGAAGCTCAAAAACCTTACTAAATAATCATCATCAAAAAGTCTCTGTCTTAAGTAGTAGAAGTAATAATATTTTTCTCAATATATGGTCAGAATTGTTATATGCCTGAAAGTGACAAGGTATATATGGGAAGGGGGTGATGGAATGCTGAGGAGGGTGGTTGCGGGATTGCTGGTTTTGGTGATGCTGGGAAGTGCGGCATGTTTAGCGACGACGTCAAACGATGAGATCAGCATAATCTTCAATTCTTGGCTTGAAGGGAAGCCAAAAGGAATAGTGAGATTAAATATTGAAACTCCGAAAACTGACGGTGTTTGTTTCATAGCCGTTCATCGTTTTCCAACCCCGTACAACCCCACAGAGAATTGGAATCAGAGTGATGTTGTTTACAGGGGGAAGGTAAGATGTGGCGAAATTGTCGTGGTGAAGGATATCATAAACCTGATGCAAATAGGGGTTAGGGAAGAAAAAGGAGAGATAAGACCACTCTACGACTCTCCGGAGTATGCTATTGTTGTCATATCCAAACAAGGTGGATTCAACAAAATCCTGCAGACCGACATTGTTAAGCCCATTACTGATGTCGTTGTGAAAGTCAACTTCAGCAAAGGCAGGCTTAAGGAGACTTACGGCCCATCCAGCTCCGTCGAGACCGCTAAGAGCAGTTACTGTTATATCCACAGCAATCCCGACGTCTGCGTTGCAGACACAAAACTCACCTATATCAACAGCATTCCTGGCTTGAAGGTGGCTTTTGGACTGAGAGAAGAACCGCCGTCGGTCATGTACATCGAAGGTTGGGGTAGCTCCTGCCTCTCCACAGACCCCAATTCTCCTTGCCCGCAATCTACGTGGCACTCCAGTGGAAAAAAGAAGACGATTTCCCAAGTTGGTGAATTGAGCGATTTCGTGTCGAACGGAAAGAGGGCCATCGTGTAGGGTGATGTTGAGTACAGGTACGAGAGATACGCTTACTGGGACGACGACTTTGAAATCTACTGGAAGTACGAGTTTTTCTATCCGACAGCAATAGGGACTGTCTACTCCCCAAATAGTCGGGAACTACTATCCACCCACTTCACCGCCGCATTATGCGGCAGGACCGCTTAAAGGGACGATTAACTTAAACTTCGAAGAACCAGAACAATCTAACGAGAAACTAAGCTTGAGCACAAATATTGGTCTGAGCATTGGTCCAATATCTATCGGAATATCTGTTAGCCCGTATAAGGCTGGTGATGACCGCTATTCCACACCCTACGAGAGGGTTGTGGATGTAAGCGGAAAGGGTTACGACTGGTACTACTGGTGGTACAGAAACAACGATCCGATGACATACGAGGTTGAGTTTTACGGTAACTAGGAGAGTGGAAGTTGGGGAGTTGACGTTGAAAAGCTATTTTACCGGAACCAATTTTATCATTTTATTTTTCTCGCACTTATCTTGGACATACTGCTGGGAGAACTACAGGTCGTATTCGGTTTCGGACTGTATTTAGCAATTTCCTCAAGCAAGTTGCCTACAAACCTTGGAAGGGTGTAGAAGCAATATTCAAGTTCGCGGCATTCGTGATAATTTTTCACACTATAACACTTCTTTTTATTGATGGAGGTGTTCAATTGCGGGTAGTTGGGACAGGCATGTCGAGTTCGGTAGGAATATAGAACTGTTCAAAAATGACACCGCAGGTCTCTCATCTTTCGACAGATTTCTTTGACATTTTATGGAGAGAAGTGGCGGGGTGATGTGTAACACGTTTCATTTTTACCATCTAATGCCGTTTAGCTCGGGATGTTACATAAACAATGTCGATCAAAAGTAAGAAGAGGTATTCCAGAATGCCAGATGTAAAAACACATTCAAAAAGTTTATCTTCTTGGAACACCATTTTCCCCAATGATTGATGAAAAAAATCTGAAGATTATGGAAGGTATAGCAAAAGGCCTTTCCCTCGAAGAGATTGCTGAGTATGCGGGAGTGTCCAAAAAAACGGCGTACAACAGAATTAAGATGCTTGAAGACATGGGAATAGTGAAGAAAGTAAAAAAGACATGGGAAATCGATTACAAGAAAGCGGAATGCGACACCATCGGAATTCTGCTTCTGGGTGTGCACAACGACTATGAAGGGTTGAAGAAAATAACGGAGAGGTTGGCCAGATTTGACTTTGTTGAGAAGATTTACAAGCTTGTTGGCTCGAATTATAACCTTCTCGTTGTTGTGAGGTACAAGAATCTGAAGGAGCTTGTTTCCGAGGGCGAAAAATTCTTAGAGTGGCTTCAGAAGAGTGGGATAAAAATAGACTCCATGGCTCAGTTCGTTGGAGAGACCGTTAAAGACAGCCGACGCACAATACTCTCCTAACTTGCAACACAGTTTCCATTTTTGAATTTGAATTCTACTGTTATTGAAATTATGCCCTATAAAACTACACAATTTAGAAAGCCTTAAATAATATCATTATTTATTGAAATTATGAGGGTTCTTGTGGTTGGCGCTGGCACAATGGGGCATGGAATTGCCGAAGTTTGTGCCTTAGCTGGAAACGATGTAATTCTGTGCGATGTGAATGAGAATATCCTGAAAAATGCCCTATCGAGGATTGAATGGAGTGTAAGAAAGCTCGAACAAAAGGGGAGGATTAAAGGAGCAGATGAAATTTTGAAAAGGTTAAGAATTACGACAGAGTTATCTGAAGCAGCAAAAGAGGCTGATTTTGTTATAGAGGCTGTTGTTGAGAAAACTGAAGTAAAGCACGAGGTTTTCAAAACACTGGATGAAAACTGCAGGGAAGACGTCATTCTCGCCACAAACACCTCCACAATTCCGATAACAGACATAGCGAGCGCAACGAAAAGGAGGGACAAGGTGATTGGACTTCACTTCTTTAATCCTCCAACCCTCATCAGGCTTGTTGAAATAATCAGGGGGAAGGAAACGAGTGACGAAACAGTCAGGAAAACCATTGATTTTGCAAAATCGATTGGAATGGATTATGTGCTTGTGGAAAAGGACGTTCCGGGATTTTTGATAAACAGAATAAACATAAGAGTATTTGTTGAGGCAATAAGGCTGCTTGAAGAGGGTTTCAGGCCAGAACAGATTGATGCAGCAATAAGATACAGAGCAGGTTTGCCGATGGGGCTCTTTGAGGTTGTTGATTTCAGTGGAGTTGATACAGTTTACAATGTCCTCAATGAGGTCAGAAAGAGGGGTTTTGAGGTGGAGATGCCAGAACTGCTGGAGAGAATGGTTTCAGAGGGAAGGTTGGGGATGAAGACCGGAAAAGGGTTCTACGAGTATAGCGGTTTCTATGCGAGAGCGAGAATTTCAAAAGACCTTGCGTACAGCGTAAACCCAATAAACCTGCTTGCTCCTGGCATTAACGAGGCTGCGTGGCTAATAAGAAACGGAATCGCGACCAAAGAAGATATTGACAAAGCTACGGTGAAGGGAATGGGCTACCCAAAGGGCATTCTGGACTTTGCCGACAGCTACGGCATAGACAAGGTTGTGACTATACTGGAAACAAGGAAGGGGAAGACGGGCTTGAAGGAGTACGAACCCGATGAACTGCTGAAAGAGCTCAGGGGAGCTGAGAAGCTGGGAAAGAAGACCGGTGAAGGATTTTATAAGTGGAATTACGAGTTCGAAGAGTTCGGGCCAGTTAAGTACGAGAAGAGGCACAACTATGCAGTTATTACCATGAACAGACCTGACAAGCTGAACGCTCTCAACGAGGAAATGTGGACAGGATTAACGAGCGCATTCAGAAAGGCCAGGCTTGACAGAGACGTCAGGGCTGTGATTATAACGGGAGAGGGAAGAGCGTTCTGTGCGGGAGATGACATAGCCGTGATGGGCTCCTGGAAGAACTTCAGAGATGGGGTTGAGTTCTTCGAAAACGTTGCAATGCCCTTAGTATCTGAACTTGCCGACTATGATAAACCCATTATCTCACTCGTCAATGGAAACGCCTTTGGAGGTGGAATGGAGCTCAACATGTTCTTTGACATCGTAATTGCCAGTGAAGATGCAAGTTTTGCCATCCCGGAGGGGTTGATTGGGGCAATTCCACCACTCGCCTCATCTTTTGGCTACGCCCTTTTCGGCAGGAAGATAGCCTACTACGCATTAACTGGCGAGATTATGGATGCAAAGGAGGCAAAGGAGTTTGGGCTTGTTGATTTGGTTGTTCCAAAGCACAGCTTGGAGGATGTAGGCATAGAGCACATTGACAAGGTCTGCAGAGTTGCTCCCTCAGCTGCCCAGTCAATAAAGAGGTCAATGAATGCTGTGAGGCAGCTATTCAGAAACGCACTCGACCTTGCTGGAAAGGAGATTGAGCTGTTAATTCCAACCGAAGACTTTGCTGAGGGCATGGCAGCTTTCGTGGAGAAGAGGAGGCCGCAGTGGAAGGGGAGATAGTTTATAATTTTTTACTTTTTATTTTATTCATATTAAAATAGATTTAACAACCCTCTAAGCTCTCAGATGCTGCCTTTCAGAAAGTGCAATTTTCAGTGAAGATAAGTAGCTTCAAATACAACACCTAAAATCCTCGTAACTTTCCCCTAAAAGGTCCGAATTGAATGATTAAATCAAGCGCCGGAGGGAGTAACCTATAATCGAATTATTAAATCCCGAGATTACCATGCGGTTGGCTACTGCCCGTGCAGAATAATGGCAGAGGTTGTTGGTGAGAGATGAAAGCCCCGCTTTATCGATGAATCGCCTTTCAGTGTAGAATCTTCTACCGT
>NZ_JACDNT010000065.1 GCF_017656475.1 Archaeoglobus sp. | reverse complement strand
TCTTCAGTTTTTAAGTATGTTTCTTTTATCTTTGTAAACTCTTTGTCCAATTCTCTGAACAATGATTCATCCGGAATTTCACCCTCTTTAAGAGAATTTCGTATTTGTTCTTTTAGCGCATTAAATTTTCGCTCTATTATTTTAGGACTGGTTGAAGTTTTGATCTCCATACTTTCCATAAGCATTATCAATAAATAAAATTTTTCTTTACCAAATTTCATAAATTGAGACCTTTCGAGGAGATTGTACTGTGCTATGTATTTTTTAAAGAGAATGCTAACAAGTGATTTGATAAACAAAAGTTTAATTTTATGAAAAAAGATAAATATTCTGCAGATTGCAGCCTAAAGAGGTGGCTCAGAACATTGCTCTTATTTTTGCTTACTTATCTTAAGATTCACGAGGACTTATCCAGTTGAGACCTCTCATTACAAGTAAATCACGACCCTTCCCTCATTCTTTCAACAATCTCCTTCCTCAGCCTGCTCTTCAGAACCTTGCCTACTGGATTTCTCGGGATTTCATCGACCACGACTACTGCTTCAGGCCACTTGTAGATGGCCACCCCGTTTTCCTCCATGAACTTCTTTATATCATCAAGCGTTATCGTGGTGCCGGGCTTGGGAACAACAAAGAGTCCAACTCTCTCACCCAACCTCTCGTCAGGGACACCAACAGCAGCAGCGTCCATGACGTTAGGATGCTTCTTAACAATGTCCTCAACCTCTGCAGAACTGACGTTGAATCCGCCCCTGATGATTATGTCCTTCTTTCTGTCGAAGAAGGCGATTGAACTTTCATCCACGATTTCAAACAGGTCTCCGGTGTGGAAGAATCCTTCAGCATCGAAGGACTTTCTCGTTAATTCGGGCTGTCTGTAGTAGCATGGCATCGTGAGCGGACTTCTGTAACAAAGCTCTCCCACACTCCCCGGTTCTTTTAGCTCATTGCCACTTTCATCAACAACTTTTATCTCTATAGCTCTGAAGAAGGGCAGTTCACTGACTTTCTCAGGAACTGGAAAAGCCCTCGCCCTCTTCTCAAGGTCGGGAATCGTTTTATCGTAGGAGAACAACCCTGTCCCCTCGTTCTGCCCCCAGATGTTCATCGGCTCAATACCCCTGTTTTTGAGCTCCGCAAAAGTCCAGGGGGGTGGAGGGGCAGAGCCCTGCGCGAAGTACTTCAGCTTGTCGAATGTAAGCTGAGAGGCCATAGGATGCTTCAGAATCGCCACCACCACCGCAGGCGGGGCGAGGGTGAAGTTAACACCCTCCTCTATTAGCTGCCTGACGTAAAGCATGGGATCGAAGGGATGGTGGAGAACAAAAGTCCCTGAGCACATTATCCACGGAACGAGGCCGACACCGATTCCTGTCATGTTAACAATCGGAGCAGGATTCATTATCACGTCTCCATCGCTGAGCAATCCTCCTCTGTATTTCTCACCGTTGTAAAGAAACTGCAGAAAACCCCAGTTGTTGTGTGTGAGCGGACAGGCTTTCGGTTCAGCCTCAGTTCCGGAAGTCCATTGCACAACCGCAACATCATTGCCACTGAGGTAGGATGATGCCTCATCCAGATCCTCTCTTATACGGTAATTTCTGCAGATTTCGTAAAGCTGAGAGTAAGGTATGACTTTCTCTATGCTTGGAAACGCTTCTTTGATTTTTCCCGCCATCCGGGCGTGATCGTGGCCTTTAAAAGTTTCAGCAGTTATTAAAACCTTTGGCTGGAGAATTCTGCAAACCTGACTTAGTTCATGCTCTCTCCACTGCATTGGAACGGGAGAAATGAAGGCTGAAGCCTTCCATGTTGCGAAGTAGCTTGCAATGAGCTCTACCGTGTTGGGAAGCTGGACAAGAACGCAGCTGTCCTTGAAGACTCCGTTATCAAGCAGGAAGGAAGCTAAACGGTCGCTGAAGTCTTCTAACTCAGCATATGTCAGTCTTTCTGGCTTAAACCCAACCAGCTCTTCTTTGTTCGGCGGATCCACAACAGCAATTCTGTCAGGATTCTTTTTGCAGTTTCTCCTGAACCGCTCTGAAAGCGTTACGTTGTCCCACCATCCCTCCAAAACGTATTTATCCACCAAGTCCTTTCCGTACAAAACAACCATAATCTATAATTAACGATTACTTTAAAAACCTTGCCCAAATCGTCGAAGCCTGCTGACATTGACTTTGATAGGGCACATGATCGTTACATCGCATCTGCCAGATTTCAGTTTAAGAGTTGCAATAACTTCAAATAACATGAATCAAACTAACACCGATGGAAATGGATGAGGATGTGAGGCAGAAGCTAATTGAGGCAGGAAAGATACTGAAGCAGGCTGTCAATGAAGCTGCCGAGAAAATTGCACCCGGTGTTAAGATCCTTGAGGTTGCGGAGTTTGTAGAGGGCAGAATAGTTGAGCTCGGAGCAAAACCCGCTTTTCCGGCAAACATCTCAATCAACAGCGATGCTGCACACTTCACGCCAAAGAGAAACGATGACAGGGTGTTCAAGGAAGGAGATGTCGTCAAGCTGGATGTTGGAGCACACATTGACGGTTACATCGCCGACATGGCAGTTACTGTTGACCTTGGAGACAACACAGAACTGGTGAAAGCCTCCAAAGAAGCACTTGACGCTGCAATAGAGGTTGCGAGAGCTGGCGTAAGCGTTTCTGAAATTGGTAAGGCAATTGAAGATGCAATAACGAACTACGGGCTGAAGCCAATAGTGAACCTTACGGGACACGGTCTCCTTCCCTACCTAACTCATGCACCGCCCAGCATTTACAACTACGCAACTGAAAAAGGAGTTACGCTGGAAGAGGGAATGGTGATAGCCATCGAGCCCTTCGCTACCAATGGTGTTGGTAGAGTGGGAGAGAGGAGCGAGTGCGAAATTTACAGCCTTCTGAATCCAAGGCCTGTCAGGATGAAGATGGCAAGGGAAATTCTGAAGGAAGTTGAGGAGAACTACAAAACCCTGCCCTTCGCGAAGAGGTGGCTTAAAAAGGCTCCGGACATAATCATCTCAAAGCTCGCAAGAGAGGGAATTCTGAGAGCATATCCCGTGCTGACTGAGGTCAGCGGAGGTCTGGTTAGCCAGTGGGAGCATACGCTGATAATTGAGGAAGGGGAAGCTACGGTAACAACTAAATAACCCCGGCCTTCTCTAACAACTCATCATTTTTCAGAATCTCCTTACCGCCTATAGCCTCGATTCTGTGGTCGAGGTTGAGCAGTATGAACTTATCAGCAAGTTTCTCAGCCACATCAAGCTCATGCGTTGCGATTATCAGAGTTCCTTCAAAATCATCCAGAATTTTCAGAATAAGCCTTCTGGTCTTTCCATCAACGTAGGCTGTCGGCTCATCGAGCAGCAGCACCTCAGGCCTGTAAACAAGAACGCTCGCTATCTCCACTTTCTTTTTCTCCCCTCCACTCAGCCTGAAGGGTGGTTTGTCAAGAGCATGCTCAATTCTGAAAATTTCAGCATAGTGCTTAACTGCTTTCTCCATCTCCTCATCGCTCCATTCAAGCTGTCTTGGAACGTATAAAAGCTCGTCCCTGACGGTTGGATTGAACAGAAAATCGTCGGGATTCTGGAAAACTACACCTATTCTTTTTCTTATCTCCTCAACATTCTTTTTGTCAACTTCTCTCCCGAATATCCTCAAATTCCCCTTGGTTGGCTTCAGCAATCCTGCAAGAAGCAGAATAAGTGTTGATTTCCCGCTTCCATTTGCCCCTATAAGCCCTATTCTGTCTCCCTCAACTATCCCAATCGAGATGTCTCTGACTCCAGCACTTCCGTCGGGGTAGTCGTAGCTGACGTTCTCCGCCTCGATCACCTTCAGATTACCACCCACCAGAATACTGTGAAGGCCACGATAGTTGCATAAATAAAATCGAGCATTTTAAGCTTTCCTTGGTAATGGTTTAAACTCTCACCCCTGGCCTCCATTGCCAGTTGGACTTTTTCTGCCTTCTCGAAACTTCTGAGGAAAAACAGCCCCACAGCCTCTCCCCCCTTCCTCCAGACATCCATGTGACTGCCTTTTGAAACCCTCCTGCTCTCTCTCGCCAGCAGAATTGAAAGCAGCTCCCTGAACATCAGAACAGCGTACCTGTAAGCAAGCCAGAGTGCTGAAACAAAGACTTCAGGAACTCTGAAGGAGCGCAGAGCTGAACATATCTCAGCAAAGTTTGTAGTCATCACTAGCATTTGAATGGCAACGAGGGATGTGGCAACTCGCATGGTGAAGGTGACCAGATACATAGGGTTGGAGAAAGAGATTGGAAAAACGACGATGAATGAGAAAAAAGTGAAAAGCCATATCCTCCCCGCTATTCTTTTTAAACTCAGCCCAGAAACTGCAGAAAGCACAATGAGAAAAACGAGTACGAGCAAAACCTTCTCAAGATTGAACGTTGAAACTGCGAGAACGATAAAAATTATAGTTGCGACAAGCTTTATTCTTGCGTCAACCGCATGCAAAGCACTTTTTTTCGAATATTCATGAATTAAAAAATTTTGGAAGTAACTCGAAGCTTCCTTGATCGTCCTTTCAAGCAGTTCGTGCATATCTGGTTAGAATTACTCCAAGGCCTAAAACGATTACTGTTCCAACCGCCCCTGCAATCAGAGTTCCGACATACGGATCAAGACCCGGAAGAGTGTAGTCAGGTAGCAGACCTTCATAAATAGGATTTTCTTCAAGACCAAGTATCGCAGCAGCGTTTTCAAGCGGTTCTGAGTAGCCAACGAGTTCAGCAGCATAAGCGAATAACGGTGAAACTGCAATCATCGCTGTTATCACTCCAAGAGCCAGCTTCCCAGGAGCGACCTTCTGTTCAAACACATCCGGCCTTGCTGCAGCTATGTAACCGACCACACCTGCTGTTATTGTCCCCTCAACTACACCGAGGAGAGCATGCCACGCCCCCATTACTGGCACTGTAACTTTGAGCCCGTAACCGAAAGATGATGAGATGCCGATTTCAATTCCTGCAAAGATTGCTGCGAGCGTTATACCAAGCCAACCAGCAATGAAAGCTGCTGTAGACCTGTTGAATCTCTGCAAAGCCCTATATACATAATAGCCAGCAAAGACGTCTACTATAGCCATGTTCCAGATGTTAGCTCCAAGAGCAGTTATACCTCCGTCCGCGAAAACTAAACACTGTATGGTTAATACCACCGCCATGGCAAGCGCTCCCGCGTAAGGACCGAGCAGAATTCCTGCAAGCGCACCACCGACGAAGTGGGCTGATGTGCCACCGGGAATCGGCCAGTTGAGCATCTGGGCAGCAAAAATTGCTGCGGCAACTATGCCAAACAGGGAAGTCAGTTTTTGCCCCCTGAGCTTGTATGTCGAGTATCCCAACACTGCAATCGACAGGATGTAAAACAAACCTGCTATGCTCAAATCAAGGTAGCCATCCGGAATGTGCAAGTTCTCACCTCGTAATACTTTTTGGCTTCCTCTTCACAAAAGCTAATAAATTTTTTGATTTTTGTGTCTACAAGTTACTAAAAGTTTGTAGTTTATCGAGAAAGTTATGTAGTTATTGTTCTCAACCTAAATGCTCTTTTAGATGGGGGAAAGATTTATCGATTTCCATAAGTCAGCCATAGGTTGAATTTGTTACTACTGTGTAAGTTTTATTTTTCAAACGCAACTTCACGAGCTAGCTCTAAATAATAACTTCCCACATTAATGTTTTCAATGAAGATGGACAATATCACTTCGTCTAATTTATCCTCAACTTTACCTTTAATGCAAAGTTTTAGCAGGTTCTTAATAGCTTTCTCTAGTTGTTTGCCTTTTAAATTCTTGAAGAGCTCATATCCAGATATTTTTCTAATGAAACTCTCGTCTTTGCTTAATATTTCAATGCGACTCAATAATTTGGCAACTTCATCCCTCTCCAAGTTACGGTATTTCTTATATAGCCGATATGATGTATATCCTGTGATATCTCTGATTATGTCGTCAAGGTATTTATAATATTCATTTATCTTGTCTCTATTCTTAAAACCATTATCGGGATCCCAAAAATATTTTATATACATATCATACACTTCATAATCGTGAGAAAATTTTGCAGAAAAATCATTTTCATATCTACTAATGCTATCTAACTTATTATCGTTCGCTAGATAATTACTGAGAACTTTTCGAAGAACTGCTTGAATTATGTCTTTCATAGTTTAGGGTCCTTACCAAATCACATCTCAGCCAACCTCTGCAGTACCCTCTTT
>NZ_JACDNT010000064.1 GCF_017656475.1 Archaeoglobus sp. | reverse complement strand
TGAAGATTGAACAAGTTAAAGAAGAGATTGGATTGAGGATTGTGTAAGCACCCTACACTATAAACTCTATCTTTTTCCTCCTATCGAGGGGCATGGCAAGGGCGATCTCAGCGAGAATTACGGAGCAGACGATGACGGATATTATGCTGGAGATTAAACCGAAGAGGATGACGAAGATGAATGCGAAGGCCTTCAGCCCCATTTTCTTCATCATCGAAACTAGAGCGGAGTAGATCTGTCGGTTGTAGAAGTGGATTATCAAACCGACTATGAGGACAACCTGGAATATGCCGAGAACTGGAATTTCACCTATTTTAACTATGCCGATGGGTGATTCGAGGGCGTGGATTACTAGTTCTGGTGTTAGAATGGGAGCAAGCGTGTTGGTGGCGAGGACGGCAGTTATACCCATGACGAGGAAGAAGGGCTCCAGGTTCTCCTCGATCTTCTTAACCCTAAACGGCAAAATCAGTACCAGCGCGAGGATCGCAAAGAGCACGGTCGAAACGAAGGGATCAGGGTGTTCTGGGATCAGGTGTTCCACACTCATAGCTCGCTGTGAAATGAGTGGAGGTTAAATTTTTAGCGAAAACTAATCCCGATTTCGCCTATTTTGTTTCTTTTCATGATATTCAGTATAAGGGTTGTCAGCGATTCGATCAAATAGGCGTTTGAGAGATCCCCTGCATCCAATGCTCTTAACCCCGAAATTTTTTCGGTTAATTCAATGACAACTTCTTTTGCTTCACTGTCTCCACACACTGGAACGTCCCACTCAAATTCCTCCGATAGATTTGCGAACCTTTTTGCTGGGATTGCGTGGTATGCAGCAACGACCTTACTTTCTGTCAGAATTGTCGCAAGTTTCTGCGCTGCTGACCCCTCTTCAGGCCTAACATACACAAAGTTATCACCAACTTTTTTCATGGGCACAAGAGGGGACACTACGATCTTTCTCTTCAGGTAGTCTTTCAACTTTTCAGCTGTATCAAAGGCAAACTCCCAGGGAATCGTAAACACCGCCATGTCACATTCCTTTGCAGCGTCCTCATTTTGCATTCCAGTTATGGAAGCCTTGCTTACCTTTTCTAGATATTCTGAGGCTAATTGTTTAGCCTTCTCAATCTTTCTTGACCCGATTATAATCTCGTGCCCAAGTTTGGCAAACCGCAAGGCTAGGCCTTCTCCCAGATTACCCGTGCCCCCAAGTAGGGCGATCTTCATAATTACCACCTATATAAAAATTAGAAATTCACCTTATCTTTTCCTTTAAGCCCCAACATTTCTCTCACTTCATCAGGTGTTGCCGGTCTTTTTCCGAGTTCTCTCACAATTCTAACCATTTTCTCGACTTGTTCAGCATTACTCTTTGCCAACCGGCCTCTTTCAAGGTATAAGCTGTCTTCGAGACCCACTCTGACATCACCACCCATTACTACTGCCAGCGTACCGAGAGGCATTTGGAATCTGCCTGCACCTACAAGCGACCACGTATAATTCTTCTCACCGATCAATCTGTCTGCTGTCTGCTTCATGAATAGGACATCTTCGATAGCGGTACCTATCCCTCCGAGTATTCCATGAATAAACTGCAGTCGCAGTGGTGGGTCCAAAAAACCCTCCTGAAACATAAATGCCGTATTGTATATTTGACCTATATCGTAACACTCTAGTTCTGGCTTAGTATCATTCTCTTTGAAAATTCTAGAAAGTTCTTCAAGATCTTTGAAGGTATTTCTAAAAACTATGTCTTTAGTCATCTCAAGATACTCAGGTTCCCACTCATATTTGAACTCCTTGTACTTTTTGAGCAGTGGATGTATGGCAAAATTCATAGACCCCATGTTGAAGGTGGCTATTTCAGGCTTTAACGCTGGCACAACTTTTGCCCTTTCTTCTACAGGTATTCCTAAAGTTCCTCCTCCACCTGTAGTTACGTTGATAACCACATCACTTTGTTTTTTGATTTCTCTGCAGATGTACCTAAAAACTTCGATATCTGTTGTTGGTCGCCCATCCTTGGGGTCCCTTGCATGGATGTGAACCATACCTGCCCCTGCCTCTGCAGCTTTGACAGCCTCTTCCACAATCTGCTCTGGAGTTACTGGCAGATAGGGAGACATACTTGGCGTATGTATGGCACCCGTTATGGCGCATGTGATAATTACTACATCATCTCTACGCACACTCATATTAGAATAGAAGCTAAGCATATTATATTTGGTTAATCTTCCGAACAACATACATTAACATACACTGCTTGACAAAGATATTTAGCAAAGAGTATTCAAACGCTTCTCAATGGACACATTGTTTTACCCGAAAGTCGTGGCGGTAATAGGCGCTTCACCCCAGGAGGGAAAGGTGGGAAATACCATCGTAAAAAATCTCAAAGAATTCAAGGGTACTGTTTACGCAGTAAACCCGAAGTACAAAGAAGTGCTGGGCTTACCCTGCTACCCTTCCATTCTCGACATACCTGAGGATGTTGATGTTACTATCATCGTAGTGCCTGCAAAATTGGTGCTAGGAGCACTCGAAGAGTGTGGAAAGAAGGGCGTAAAAAGTGCAATAGTGATATCCGCAGGCTTTAAGGAAGCTGGAATAGAGGGAGCGAAGCTTGAGAAGGCGTTGGTGAGGCTGGCAGAGAAGCATGGTATCCAGCTGGTAGGTCCAAACTGTCTGGGAATTATAAACACCGATATTGGGATGAACGCTACTTTCAGCAAAGTTGCTCCGAGTAAGGGAAGGGTTGCGTTTCTGAGCCAGTCCGGGGCACTGATTTTGGCTGTTCTCGAGTGGTCAAAACAAAGTGGTATTGGTTTCAGCAAAGTCGTCAGCTTGGGAAATAAAGCGATGCTTGACGAGTCCGATTTTCTGGAATACCTTGCTCACGACGACTCAACCGACGTCATTCTGCTTTACATAGAAGGTCTGAGTGACGGCCAGAAGTTCATAAAGGTGGCAAAGAAGGTGGCAAAGAAGAAGCCAGTAATAGTGTTAAAGGCTGGAAAATCACAGAGCGGAGCAAAGGCGGCATCGAGCCATACAGGTAGTCTGGCAGGAAGTTACGAAGCATACAGGACGGCTTTTAGACAGAGCGGGGTTGTAGAGGCAACATCGGTAGAGGAGCTTTTTGACTTTGCCAGGGTGTTGCTAAAGTACAGAAAAGCTGGAAACCTGGCAATCGTCACGAATTCCGGTGGTCCGGGAGTTATGGCCGCAGACACCTGCGACCAATTTGGCATACCCCTGGCGAGCTTTGATTTTGAAACAATAAGAAAACTAAAAGAGTTTCTGCCCGCGGAATCAAACATTTACAACCCTGTTGACATTCTGGGAGACGCTGACATCAGCAGATTCTCACGCACTCTTGATATCCTCTCTGAAGATGATAATGTAGGAATTATTCTCGCCATCCTAACACCCACGGCACAGATGGATTTTGTAAAGGCTGCTGAATGTGTTAAAGGAAAAGACGTGGTCTGCTGCTTCATGGGTGGCGAGAGTATTAAAGAGGCAGAGAAGATACTTATGAAGTCAAACATTCCAAACTTCTTCGATCCTGTAAGAGCAGTTAAGGCCATTTCCGTTGTCAAAAAATACTCCGAAATGTCAATAAGAGAAGATGTAGAAGAGGAAACTGTGGTAGATGTGGATTATGCAAAAATTGAGGATGTTCTAGATAAACTCAAGAAGATGGGTAGCAGAATCGTCGGAGCTGAAGGACTGCCACTCCTGGATGCATACGGAATTAAGATGCCTCCTTACGGAATTGCTAGAACTTTCAAAGAGGCTAAAGAGATTGCGGATAGAGTGGGCTATCCGGTAGTTCTGAAGGTCGTCTCTCCCGATGTTGTTCACAAGAGCGATGTTGGCGGAGTTAAACTCAATGTTGGAGAAAACGAACTTGAAAAGGCTTTCTTCGAGATTCTCTCAAATGTCGAGAGCCGCATGCCAAAAGCGAGAATTAATGGAATTCTCGTGCAGAAAATGGTTGAGGGTGGTAAGGAGTTGATAGTGGGCATGAAGAGAGACCCTCAGTTCGGTCCGCTAATCATGTTTGGGATGGGTGGGGTTTATGTGGAGGTTCTGAAAGATGTCTCGTTTAGAATTGCTCCGATAACGAGAAAAGAGGCCAGCGAAATGATAAAAGAGGTGAAGGCTTACCGTATTTTAAGAGGTTTGAGGGGTGAGAAACCAGTAGATATTGACGCTATTGTCGATTTACTTGTGAGAGTATCAAAGCTCAGTGTAGATCACCCCGAATTACTAGAAGTTGACCTCAATCCGGTGAAGGTTTTTGAGGATGGAAATGTTGTTGTGGATTTCAGGATGGTTTTGGATGTGAAGGAGGTGTAGGAGTTATGAAGTGTTTACTCGTTTCGTCCGTAGAAGGATATTCCGGCAAAAGTGGAATTATCATCGCCCTTGGACTAAAGCTTAAGGAGATGGGTTACAAAGTGAGATACTTCAAGGCTTTTGGTGTAAACACAGTCAAGGTTGAGGGAGAAACCCTTGAGGAGGACTGCCATATCACAGCGAAGATACTCGGTGTCGAGGGTAGTGTGTGTCCTGTAGTTCTCGACAGGCCTTATGTCGAGTTTGCTACATCAGTTGATCCGGTGGTATTGAGAAAAACCATCATTGACGGATTCTCAAAAATCGCAGAGGATGCAGACGTTGTGATAGTGGAGGGGGCACAAAACTACAAAACCGGGGCGGCAGTTGGCATTGACGACGTAAGCGTTGCAAAGATGCTAAACGCCAAGGTTCTCCTTGTAGCGAAATACACCAGCGATTTTGTTGTTGACGAAGTTCTGATAGCGAAGTCGATATTCGGAACGAGTTTGGAGAAAGTCGTGTTCAATCAAGTATCAGGGTACAAGATGTCTTACATCGAGGGGATTGCGAGAAAAGTTCTAAATGAGGCAGGTCTTGATATTGTCGGTGCTATTCCAAGGAACCCTGTTCTTGCCGGGTTATTTGTGGATGAAATTAAAGACGCTGTCTCTGGAGAGTATCTGATTGAGCCAAAAGCGGAAACGATGGTCGAACAGGTGGTAATTGGCGCAATGTCTCCTCAGTCTGCTTTGAGATACCTGAGAGAGGCAAGAAACGCAGCTCTTGTTACAGGAGGCGACCGGAGCGACCTGCTACTGACAGCCCTTGAAATGCCCAATGTAAATTGCATCATACTAACAGGAAATCTGGAGCCAGTTCAGCTCGTTCTTACAAAGGCAGAAGAAAGAGGCGTACCTATTATACTTACGAGGCACGACACTCTAACCACAATAAGCAGACTCGAAAACGTCTTTGGCAGAACAAGAATCAGGGGTGAGCCAAAGGTGAGCATGATGAGGGAGCTTTTCGAAAGCCACGTTAACGTCGAGGCAATTATAGAATATCTGGGGCTGAAGTGAAAGCGGTGGCCAAGAGAGACCGTAGTACCGTGTATGCTCATCTACAACCCTACAGTACTCCAGGAATTCTTACCAGGATATGGCTTATGGCTGGAGCGGTCGCAATTCTCTCAAGTTTCGGGCATCCTTTCCAGCAATCTGGACTACACAACCCTTTATATTTGGTTGTTAGGTTACTTTAACGTTCTTCAACAAACGTGCAGAGAAAAAGAGAAACGAAATAAGGGAATACATAATCCTCGCCGTCATACGATGACTCATACCAGAGGGGGGATAAGCCACTTAGACTCGCCTATGTAACTGAACTAAAAGTTAGAAAATAGTTCGAAAAGACCGTCCGAAGTCTGTTACGAGAGAATCTGATAAGCCGCTCTAACGTTATATGGCGTTTGTGTTGAACAGGCCACTACTAGGTAGTGCTCGCGCCAATCCCCGGCTCAAGCGGGGAGAATGCATCTCACCTCTCTTTCGGGAGCCTCCAGGTAGCACAGGTGCAACCGACTTACCGTTTTGACATGAGACTACGAAGGCATCGAAAAAGCGGGCAAAAAAGGGCAAAGTGCCTCCCCGCTGTGGAAGTGGCTGAATATGAACGAGAGATCGGCTTGGTTGCTCTCGACGAAAGGAAGAAAAGAGATTACGCACTTTTTGGCTGACATAGATAGAAAAAGAAACAATAACACTCTGGGATGTCGATTAGGTGAAATAGAGAGGACCATCGAAGAGTTCATGGAGGAGTGGACGAAGAAGGGGGTATGGAAGGACCACATTACAGTCATGAAGTACAAGAAGCCAAACTTTCTACCCAAATCTCGCACTTCTTCTATGCCTCAATAGGTTCTCCATTTGGCCAGTAGCCGAAGGGTTGCTTTTCCAGCTTCAT
>NZ_JACDNT010000063.1 GCF_017656475.1 Archaeoglobus sp. | reverse complement strand
CGCTGTGAACATCAGCAACGACGGCTGGCCGGTTGGCGAGGTCGTCATGACCTGGTACGGCTATTATGACCACGATGAGCTGAAAAGAGACCTCGATGAACTCATTGGGGGTGGTGCCTGTGAACGAAATTCCCGACGTTCTCTATTTCTATGATTTCCTCATGAGAGAGGAGGAGCTTACACCCTGGCATGCAGGGCTTGTCGTTAAAACCCTCCTTGCAGCACAGGAGCATTTTAGCGGCGACCCTTTGGAGCAGGATATTACTATAATTGAAGAATATATTACTTCATTACCTAACTGGAAAAAAGGGATTTTTATTACAGCAATAACAAGTTGGCGTAAGTTCACTGCGCTCGGGGAGAAAGCCCGCCGCTCAGATGCTCGCGTATCTCTGCAACTCGTTGGCTATCTCCTCGGAGGCGTAAACAGGCTACGTGTGCTGCGGTGGTACAAATGGTATTGTTTAGATAAAAAAATCCCAATGCAGATATTGGCGACACCATACGGGGGCAAAATTTACCTCGTACCTGTCGAGTTCTATCTCTACGCTAAGCGCATGAAGGAAGAGGACGATGCGCGGTGGCTCCCAAACCCGTTCAAGGAGGGGGAATGACGATGGGCCGCCCTGCTACTACTTTCGAATACTTCCAAAAAGAGCTCGCCCGGTATGGGCTCGAACTTAAGCGTGTACGTGTTGGGAGAGGATTTTTTAATATCTGCCGCGACGGAAAGCTCGTCTTTACGGCCCGCGACTACCGTGAACTGCGGGCCTTTCTCCTCGGCCTCGACTACCTTAGTCAGGCTGAGAAAAAGAGTATGGGGGGGGTGAACGATGGTAATGAGGCTGAAGACATATAGGTATGAGATAGCCGTCCCTCCTGAGCTGGAGGAGTTCGCGCAGTACCTCCTCAGGCTCGGGTATAAAGAAGAGACTACTGCAAAGACTATAGAGGAGGTCAGAGCTATTTTAAATGGGCGTCCTCTCGATACAGGGGCGCCTTCGACAACAAAGCGGCGTCGCAATGCTTGGCGTCGCTATAAAGAATTCCTCGCCCTACGGGGCGAGTAAAACAAAGGAGGTGATGGGGCGTGGCGATTCGGTGTGCTCGGATGGATTGTAAGTTCAATGACGGTGGCTGGTGCACGCTCGGTTACATACAAATCAATGAGAAAGGTGAGTGTGAGGAGTACGAGCCGGACGAGCGCAGGCGGATTATTGAATACAACACTCGCATGGTAAAGTTGATTGAACAGCTCGGAAAGATGGAGTCTCTGTCCGAGGAAGATAAGAAGCACTTTGCGACTCTGCTCCTTCTCGGAATGAAGACCGAGGACGGAGAACTCGTCATAGACAAGATAGAGAAAGCCCTCAAGGAGCGTGATGGCCGTGGCTAACATAGGGATTAAAGAGAAAAAAGCTTGGGGGTATTTCAGCTTTATTCAGGAACACAGATTTTCCGATGTTGCCTATATAGAGCTTCAAGCGTCGAGGGATGCACCACTCGATGAAGCAGATGTTCTTGTGGAATATGATGCAATAGATGAGAATGCATATTTCTATGAGAACTACAAACCTGAGAATGCCTTAGATGCAATTAAAAAAGCCATTGAGCTCGCGGATAAGAATTGGGAAGAAGTGGAACTGGTTTTCCACCTCGAAGACAAAGAGACAAAGAGCCACTCTTATTTCAGCTTGACGGTTCATTCATATTTGGGAAATAAAAAGGAAGTATCATTTGGCATTGGCGCAACTATCAAGAAAAAGGAGCGTGATGGCCGTGAGTGAGGAGTTTAGGGTGGTGATGGCATGAGCTATAAGTGTGTAAGATGTGGAAAGGTAGAGGTTCCGAATGAAGGTGAGCTTTGTCCCGATTGCCAAGTGGAAGCTTGGAAAGAGGAGGTAGAGCTTTGGGAGAAGGAGATGGAAGAAATAGAAAAAGAAATAGCAGAGCATAAAAGACGCTGGATTGAAGAATTTTTGAAGGGGCGTGATGCCCGTGGCGAGTAACGAAGCCAAACTTCGGCGGATGAAGATGGTAGAGCTGGCACAGAGGCTCTATGAGGCGAAGAGAGAGGTCAAAGACGTGGCGGGAGAACTCGCAAATGAGGGGCTCATCCGCATGAGCGTCGAGCTCTTGAACGCTATACAGAGAATCGAAACAGTGCAGAGGGAGATAGAGACGTGGCTTGATATCCTCGAACCTTACTGCAACGAAAGGGAGCGTGACGGCCATGACTGCTGACCCTTCTTGTTTCGTCCTTTCGGAGAGCATGTCCCTCGACGACCTGCCAGACAGAATCAAAGAACATATTATCGCCGCGACGAATAGCGACTATACCCGCCGTGACAACTCGCTCCACGTGACTGAGCTCGTTTACTGCCTGCGGAAGGCCTATTACCGCCGCATGGCGGAGAAAGAGGGTGAAAAGGAAGAAAAGGGTATTAAACAGCGGTGGTATCTCTATCGCGGCATCGTCTTCGACGAGGCGTGGACTGGCCTCTTCGCCCGCAACCAAGTCCGGGTTACCCACCGCGTCAGGAACGGGCCGACTATAGTTGGTAGGATTGACTTCATTGACGACGACGGGACGCTATACGAGCTGAAGACAATAAGCAACGACTACGCCATCCGCGACGGCCCGAAGCCGGCGCACGTGAAGCAGGCTCTTTTCTACGCATGGATAGAACAGGCCCCTCGCGTGCGGCTCGTTTACGTGCACCTCGGCGGCGTGCACATCTTCGAACTTGACACTCGCCTTGCCGAACAGGTGGTTGAGGAGGTGGAGCAGAAAGCGATTGAGCTGTGGCGGGCCCTTAAGGAAGGCCGGCCTCCAGAGCCGCACAACGAGCCGTGGGAGTGCCGCTACTGCGAATTCCGCGACCTGTGCGCGATTGAGGATTTGTCATGAGGAGGGATGAATATGGTTGAAAAAACAACATGTGATGGGTGTAAATATGCGGCCCAGGACGCATGGAGGGATATAGTGTTTTGGGTATGCACCCACCCCAAATGGGGCGAAGATGAGCGTGTAATCCCAGACTACCCAGAAAGGCCAGAATGGTGCCCCCTGCTCCCCCAAAATCACAAATCTTGACCTTTCCTTTCTTTTTTACCCCACCGACCGAAAAGTTTATAAAGGATAAGAGCATAATAAGTAATGAAGACAAACGTGGAGGGATTGAGATGGAGAAAGTAGATGTGGTTAAGACGATGGAGCTGGCAACAAATTGGGCGAAGGGATTGGATAAGCTGAGAGAAGAACACCCGCGCGTCGTTAAGAAGGTTGCGGACGAACTTTTCAAGTGGTACTTTATCAGCGACGAGATGAGAGAGATTACCAGGAGGCTGGAGGAGCAAGAAGGGGAGACGGCACACATACTCATAGGTCTTGCAGGCCCCATCTGGGGCGGGAACACGGGCATGGCTCTCTACCTACTCGCATATGAACTGCTCAGGAGGAAGCAGAGGCGCCCACAGCTCAGAAGCGTCAAGATAGCACTGACGTACAAGCTCTACAAGCACTTCCACTACGGTTCTCTTGTTAAGCTTTATGATGACGGACGCGTCGAATACAAAAGCAGAAACTGCATAGAAGGCTACGGCTTCACAATCCATAATGGGAGAGAGGTGAACAACAATGAGTATTGAGCACATTATCTCTGCACTCACTGACGCCTTTTCCCTTCTTGACTTCTCCGAGCGCCTGCTCGACGAAGTAGAAGACGCTCCACTTAGCGAACTACCCCGCATCATCAACCTGCTGAAAAAGAACATCCGCGACGCCAAGGCGTTGATAAATGACGCTGAGGCCGAGCTCGACGACATGGTCAAAAAAACCTACCGGCGTGAGGCAGAAGACTTAACAATGTACGATGAATGGGCTAATAAAAATGAAGAACTGTTAAAAGAAATAAGTAAAATAAACAAATCTTTATAAATTATTTGTATATTTTTCTCTTCCTTTTCAGCAGTGCGGCAATTGCGAGGATGGTTGAGACTATCGCGGCGAGGTTTTCATGCGTAAGCGGCTTTTTTACGTCGCGTGGGTCGAAGAAATAACCCTCCTTTATTTTTTCATCGATTATAATAAATATAATTAGCCATATGAGAGAAGGAATAAACATATGTTTTAAAAGGAAAATAAAGACTAAAATCCCGACTGCCCACCACCAAACGCGCTTTTTCCAGTTTTTTAGCGGGCGGTAGCCTTTTAAGTCAACCACACTTAGCCCTCCAGCGGTTCGATGTAACACCTCTTCCTCACTTTATGGCCGCAGAAATGGGTCTGTATCTTCAGCGCGTCTGGGTAAACTATTTTTAGACTCTCAACCAGCACCCTAATCTCTTCCTCGGTGAACCCCGTCGCGTCGAAGCGCTCAACAGTAGTTATCTGTTCGCCTTCCGGGCTGATTTCTTCGCTCGGCCTCACTACCTCAATGTAGAGTTTGTAGCCCGGCAGGGCCGCGAGCCGGGGCAGGATTTCGCCCACCTTCATTCAATTACCTCCTGCGCCTCTTTTCTAAGCTCTTTCGCGTTCTTCCTCAGCAGGCGGAACACCTTTGAGAGGGCCAGCGCCTTCTTCCTGTCGCCGACGTCGAGCTCGTACTCAAACTCGCCGTCCCATACATCATGAGGCTTGTTTTCCTCTACTATTTGCCTATACTTCATTTTATATCGCATGGTAATCACCATTTTACTCTGAACATTACTAAGGTGCCTCTGAGTGATATCTCCTTATATTCTTTTCCATCGAGTATAGTCTTTATATGTTCTACGTCGCTTCTTTTAGCAAAAACGAGTATCTGGTTAGTTTTTGGGACATACGAAATTAGATATGCTCCTGCTTTGCTAAGTTCTTCTACAAACCGTCCAAATCGGGCATAGTCATCCACCTTAAATAGCCCTTTTCCTATCATCTCTCTCACCCTCATAATCATTTAAAACCAGCCAAACATATAATCCTCCAATACATGCCAGAGCACAGCCAGCGAGAAATAAAGCAAAAGCAAACAAAAAAGGGTGAGCAAACCGGCCAGCTGGCTCTTTTCCGACAACCGCGAATATATGGTCCACGTCGGGTATAACAGAGCCAAGTATAGTAGCAAGCCCCATGCCACATGCAAAAGCTCGCAAAGAACGATATGTTGCAGGCCCCACATTGCCCCCCTCACCTTGATTGTATAAACACCTGGAAGAATACGCTCGCCTGGATGCGGGCGAGGTCGGAGGGAGTAAATGTAATTGTATTCCAGCCCGTTGTGATGTATTGGGTAATGTCGAGGTCGGTCTCGCCCGTGCTCCCGGTTTTGACCGTTGTGCCGTTTACGGCGATATCTACCGTCGCCCCGGTGTCGATTTCGTAAATGCCGAAGTCGATGTCGTGCGTATGGTCAGGGAGGGTGATGTCATGTGTATGCGTTCCATCGTGTACTACAAGCAGAGTCATGTCCATGGCTGTATCTGACAACTGCACATCAATCGTAACGCTATTTTTCCTGCTTGAAAATTGCCGTTTCCATGAATATACGTATGAGCCATGAGACTCAAAATTGTGGTCTGTAGTAGCAGAATATCCCTCGCTATCAGTTATAGTGATATCATTTGTATATGAGTTTGTCCAGTGATTCACAATGACCAATTCTGCATAATACTCAGAAATATCATGGATTGTGAGAGAGAGTGATTTTGATTCAGAGGCTGCAGTACTAACAGAAGTATTCGCTGCACTTGCCTCGCTCGTCCCAATTACAGCCCCGCCTCCGAGGACAGCCTTCGAATACGCCCTAAACGGCCCGACAATGAGGTTCAGTTTTACACGGTTGATTTTAATGGCCTCGGGCGGTACGTAGATTTTTAGTTCGAGCGGGTGGTCAGGGTCGGCGTTGTCGCTGTCTTGAACACTATAAAGATTAGTCGCGCCCTGTGCATAGACGCCGAGGCTTTCAAGCCCGTTATAATACTCTTTCAGCTTATCGCTCAGTAAGGCGATAGTGTTTACCAGTTCGGCCTTTATCATCGTTGGGTTGATTTCGAGACGCTTAATCCGGTAGTCGCCGTTCAGCCCGAGCTCAGCATCGTTTATCGTTATCGTATCGCCGACGTCGAGGGTGAGACTATCGGAGGTGAACGGCGCTTCTATCTCTATGTGCTCAACAGGGTCTTTGTTGTCGGCGATTATTTTCTGCGCTTTCAGCAAAAGTGTATCCTCGTGCTCGATATCGCGGAGCATATAGGCCCTTTCCCTCAGCCCATAGGCGTTTTGGCTATCTATATCCTCTGCCGTGGCTGTGTATTGGTTGATGCCGTCCCCCGTCCCGAGCAGGTGAACTTTGTTGATTATATTCTCCGAGTCCTCGGTTTTCCTCACCGTCTTGAAATAGGTCAGCGTCTTGGCTAAGCCCTTATCGCCGATGTGGACGCCTGAGCTGTCGAGCCACAAATCTTTACCCAGTACATCGGCTAACTTTTGGAGGGCCTTCCACCGCTGGGCATACTCAAAGCGCATACTCAGCGTGGTCGTCGGACACTCGGCGAGGGTGTAGCCCGTTCCGTTTAAAATATCGCTTGCTATCTGGTCGGCAGCTACATTGTCGTACTGCACGCGGTAATTTCCGTTCTTATTAAACAAAGTCCAGTTTAACTTGACTTCCTCGCCGAGAACAGTTAGCTTAATAATTCTGCTCTCCTTGTTAAGTTCTT
>NZ_JACDNT010000062.1 GCF_017656475.1 Archaeoglobus sp. | reverse complement strand
ATGCTGAGAGGGAGAGGTATGAGTCGTTTGTTGGGAAGTTGGTTGGTAAGGGTTAAATGGTGGAGGTGAAATTCCAAGTATGATGAAACAGGGCCAAAAAGTTAAGCGGGGGGAGGTGGGGGCTAAGCGAATAGCGGGGCGTGGATTTGAACCACGGATCTGCGGGTTATGAGCCCGCCGGGATCACCTGACTACCCCACCCCGCTTCAGTTCAATTTGAACCAAACTGTTATTTAAGCTTTGAGGTTATGCCAGAGTTCTCTTTTAACCTCCTTTGTCATCTTATCCGCAATTCTAACCGGTTCGGGAAGCTTGTAACCCTTCAAGCATTCCTGCACGAGTTTCAGGGCAGATTCAGGAGAAATGAAGCTTCCGGGTGAGATGTAAATGGGATTGCACCTTTTGCACGTTTTAAGGGCGAATCCTATAACCTCTTCTCCGTCAACGATTTTTGCAAGCTCTTCGCTGAGCTTGACTACTTCACCGAAAAGCCTCTTCTTCGTTATCCCGACTGTCGGCTTTCTCAGCTTTAATGCGATGTAAGTTGCCAATCCGCATCTTCTTGGATGTGCTATGCCGCTCCCGTCAACCATTATCGCAGTTCTCTCATCAACAAGGTCTTTAACTGCATTTACCGCCGGCTCACCTTCTCTGAACATCAGGAAAGTTGGGATGTAGGGAAAGCTAACCTTCTCGGTCTTCACCGATTTGTCAACAACCTCCAGTTCTGGCAGCCTGAGCTTGACCGCACACGAAATAATTTTATCATCTATAAAAGCCTGATCAACTCCCACAACGTATTTGATATCATCGAGAGGAATCAAATCATCGAGAACAACGCTCTTTGCCATCCTTTCCTGTATTTTTCTCAGCTCTTCGAGGTTCATTTGAAGCACTTCCAGTATTTGGAGTGCACTCTCTTGACATCTTCAATGTTGTGCCTAAGCTTCACAAGAGCCGAATCCCTCTTCCTCCAGAGCAGCTCGGGAAGGTAGTTTTCAGGCTCTCTTATTGCTGATAAGTCAAAGCCCGCCATCGCTGCGATTATACCGAGGTTTGTGTAGGGCAAGGCACCTTCAACGCTGTAACCACCTTCAAGCACAGCAACAAGCCTGCCATCGCAGTGCTTTTCGGACATTTCAACAGCTCTCTGCATCATCTCCGCATAGCCCCTCGCAGTCAAAGCCAAGCTTGTGATCGGATCTGTAAAGTGGTTGTCCTGTCCGGCTGAGACTGCTATGAACTGAGGCTCAAATTCGTTCACAACAGGTTCTATTATTTCGTCAATGACCATCATATAACCTTCATCACCAGTTCCTGGCGGTAAGGGAATGTTGACTGTGTAGCCCTCTCCCCTCCCAACTCCGCACTCCTCAGGATAACCTGTGCCGGGATAGAGGGGCATCTGGTGTGTTGAGATGAAGAGCACTCTGTCATCGTTGTAGAAAATCTCCTGAGTGCCATCTCCATGGTGAGCGTCCCAGTCGAGGATGGCAATCCTCTCAAACCCCTGCTTTAAAAGCCACTTCACCATTATCGCCATGTTGTTGAGGTAGCAGAATCCCGCACCGATATAGGGCTTCGCATGATGCCCTGGGGGACGGATCATTGCAAAGGCGTTATCGCATTCTTTATTCAGCACGGCCTGGGCAGCCCTGATCGCTCCGCCAGCGGCAAGCAAGGCTCTGTCAAAAACCCCTACGGGAATGTTGGTGTCGAAATCGATGATTCCGCCTTTCTTGCTCTCCTTTTCAAGGAACCTCACATACTCCTCCGTGTGCACTTCAAGGACATCATCTAATGAAGCCTTGAATGGTTCAAGAAGCACTATCCGCTCACTCTCGAATATCCCCTCCTCTCTTAGCTGATCCATTGTGTATGCCAGCCTTTCTCTCCTTTCGGGATGCGTCGGGCTTTGCTCGTGCTTAAGGTACTCTTCGTGGAACACAATGCCGGTAACCATCTAAAACAAATTACCGTGTGAATATAAAGTTCTTTTCAAAAAGCTTTTAACTGAACTTAATTTTTAATCTTTATGGAGCTCTTAGAATGTGTCGAGAAAGTTATCAAGGAGAGACGGAGTCACAGATTCTACCTCGACAAGCCGGTGGAGAGGGAGAAGCTTGAAAAGATGATTGAGCTGGCAATGTGGGCACCTTCTGCGATGAACAGGCAGCAGTGGTTTTTCGTTGTTGTTGCGGGAGAAAGACTGAAGAGGCTGATAAATGTTATAGAGAAGGGCTACGAATACATTCTGCCCAGACTGCAGATGTTTTTTGCAGAAACTCCGAAAGTCATAGACCAGACGAAAAGGTTCTTCAAGAGCCTTGGAAACGCTCCCGCAGCGGTTTTTGCCTACTACACCCCCACCGGAGATGACTACAGCGACGTTCAGAGTGTTTCTGCGGCAATTCAAAACATGCTGCTCGCAGCACATGCAATGGGGCTGGGAACATGCTGGATGACGGGGCCTGTGCATGTAGAGGATGAGATAAACAAGGCGCTTGATATTGAAGGGAAGAAGCTCGTTGCAGTTGTTACTGTCGGCTATCCTGCCAAGAAGCCACCAGTGCCACCGAGGAGGGACGTGGAAAAGAAGGTAGTTTGGATGGTTGACTGAAGTTGAATACAATCTCAAAAATGGAAATAAAAAATTATTCGTACTTTACCTCAAATGCTGGTTCCACTCCGACCAGGTCAGCAAGCTTCCCCTGACACTCCTCGGCCCAGACTGCTTTGACCTTCATCCCCACTCTAACCTTCTCTGGCTCGATGTTTATCAGCGGCAGAACCATTGACGATGCTGTACCTTCAAACCGCACCATTGCCAGAATGATCCGCTCACCTTCCTTCAAAAATCCCGCCTGAACTGCATCAATGCCCGCAATTACAACCTTCCCCTTCTCAAGAGGTGGTGAGACGAGGAAAGCCAGCACCTCGCCATACTGGCTCACCTCCACCTTCTCTGTGGTTTCAGTAAAGCATCTCGCACATATTTCCCTCGGCGGGACGTAGGCTCTCCCACATGACGTGCAGAGCGTGCCGATAATCTTCCTCTCCTTGAAATTTCTGACGTATTCATCCAAGTATCCTTCTGGAGCCTTCCACCTGTACGCTCCTATGTTCCACTCTCCCTCCACCTGCATCGTCTTGTCGAACTTCTCCTTAATCAGACCCATTCTACCACCCCTTCGGCCTGTCTCCAAGCACCATTACGGTGTTGAACTGCACCTGCCCTCCCCAGGCGTGAGCCACAGCGTTTCTCACGTCCTTGGGCACCTGGTGATCCTCAGCCTTGCCCATTATCTGCAACGCAGCTTCAACAACCCTCTGCATGCCAGAAGAGCCAATGGCGTTTGTCGTATTGACGCCTCCAGAAGGGCAGATAGGAAAGTCACCGTCTATTTCTGTCACACCCTCCTCCACAGCCTTCCATGCAGTTCCATCATCAAAGAACCCTAACCTCTCGCTGAACATCAGCTCCTGATGGGGGAACGGAGCGTAGATTTCTGCCATGTCTATCTCCTTTCTTGGATCCTTAATCCCCGCCCTTTCGTATGCCTTCTTGGCGGATAGAATCGCTCCGGTCTGGTCAGAGTAGTCTACCACTGCCGTACCCTGGTAGCTCTCCCCCTGATCAGCCTCCTCATCCGCATAGGCAGCAACTCCTTTGACCCATGCCACCTCCTTTACTCCGAGTCTCCTGACAGCATCTTCGTTCGCGTAAATGACGCATGAAGCTCCATCGCTTGCCGGGCACACATGTCCAAAGCGCATTGGCCATATCAGCATCTCGGTCTTTGCTATATCTTCAGGTGTGCAGTTGGGCCACTTCAGGTGGGCGTACTTGTTCTTTGCTGCATTCCTCCTCGCCTTCGCAGCGACCATGTCGAAGTGCTCAATTCTGCAGCCAGATCTCGCCATGTAGAAGGCTGCTTGGTAGGCTGAGATTCCTGCAGCCGCTCCAGCAAGCCCCATTATTGCAAAGCTCCTCATATCCATCCCAATTTTCATCATGTAGCTTAGATTTGCAAAAGCCACGTGAAGCAGCCCAGTCGTCGCACCGGGCTCTGCACTGTCGGTGTGCTTCTCCCAGCTAACGGCCAGAACAACATCGTACATACCGGAAGCAACCTCGTAGTAGCCAAGATGGGCTGTGGAGCCACCAACCGTTCCTCCGGTCGCAACTCTCTGCATTGCCTTTCCTCCTGCAGCAATGTAGTCAGCAAATACTAAATCGGGCTGGCAAATCCCGCCAAATCCCTGCATGTTACCCACAGCATAAGCCTCGATATCCTCAGGGCCTATGTTGGCATCCTCTATCGCCGCCCAGACAGCTTCTGCAACAAGCTCTGCCTGGTTTACATCCGTCCTCCTTCCATGCTTCGATTGCCCACAACCAATAATCGCAACCCTCCTCATAGCCTATCACCCAGAATGAAAACTAAATTCTTCTGAGCACACAACCCCCACTGAGCGTGAGCCAAGGCTGTTCTGCATTCTTCAACCTGGTTCTCGGTCTCTCCTCTGATCTGCCTCACAGCCTCAATCAGCCTTATCATTCCTGTAGCACAGACCGGATCTCCCGACAATGCTCCACCACTCGGATTTACGGGAATCTCGCCGTAGACTTCGGTCATACCCTCCTCAATCAGAACCTTTCCCATTCCCTCCCTGCAGAAGCCAAGAGCCTCGTAGGCCATGAACTCCTGGTGGGCAAACCTCTCCGTCACCTCTGCCACATCGATCTGCCTGAAAGGCTCCTCAATTCCAGCCATTCTGTATGCTCTTTCAGCAGCAATTCTCAAAGAATCCAGTCTTCCAAGATCTCTATCCCTCAAATACCTGTCACAGGCGTTTCCTATGCCCCTGATCCAGACAGGATCGTCACAGAACTCCTTGGCCGCCTCTTCTGAGGCAAGAATCACTGCAGCAGCACCGTCACATGGAGGAGCAATCATCAGCTCCGTTAGAGGGGACGAGTAAAGTCTTGACTCCAGCACCTCTTCAACCGTTACATCAGCCATTTTTCTGAAAGCAGCAGGATTCTTTGCAGCGTTTCTGAGGTTTTTAACGCAAACCTCTGCCAGATGCTCCTCATCCGCTCCACTTCTGCTCATGTAAAGCCTCGCCTGAAGTGCTGCAAGCGTAATTTCATTCAAAAGCTCATTCTGCCTGTCAAACCAGGGTTCAAGCATGTACTGCGTCACCTGATGAGGGTTGAAAATCCAGCTGTGTGTGTGGGAAACTGCCAGTGCAACATCATGCACCCCGCTCATTATTCTCTGAGCAGCGTAGAGAGCAGCGTACATCCCATCCTCTTCAGCCTTGCTCTCATCTTTTAAATACGCCCCACTCGCCCCAATCAGCATGCAGTTCGAGATCGTTCTTCCGTCAAGGAAATCGGTAGAGGCGCTGATAGCAGTCCCTAAATCTTCCCTTTCAATCCCCGCACTTCTCATTGCCTCTCTTGCAACCTCAAAAACTGCCTCCTCCCTCGTCTTCTCGGCATCCCACTCTAACCTGCTGACGGCGTAGCCGATTATCGCAACCCTCTTCATTCTACCACCTTAAAAGAGATGAGATCTGAAGGCTTTCCTTCGATCTTCTCTGCCCACACGGGCTCCACCTCAGAACCCACCTTTGCTTCACCTTCAACTCTTGCGAAAATTGTCGAACTTGCACCTTCGAGCCTTATCGCAGCAAGCAACTCAGGCTTTTCCAGCCAAATGTAGCCGCCCTTACCATCCAGCTTGAACGCTACCTCGGTAAGACTCTCCACTACCCCCTTACCGCTCAACTCGACGAGGTTCTCCTCGCTTATCGTCGAGTAGCATTTCGGGCAGATTTGCCTTGGTGGTACAACCGTGTAGCCGCATTTTTCGCATCTTGCCGCTAAAATCTTTTTTTCTGCGAAGGAACGGTAGAATTTCTCCATTGTCTTGCCAACATTCCATCTGAACCTTGCCACAAACGGCAGGCCAGAGTATCTATCAACTCCCATATAACAATTATTAATGAGCAAATATTAAATTTTTAAGGAATTTACATGAGCATGGATGCTCACACCTTGCTGTAGAACTTCAGCGTGAAGCCGTTGGTTGAGATACTCTTTAGGACATCCCATTCCTCAGAATAGTACTTTTCGTAAATGTTGAGGATGTGCATCGCCAGAAACTCGCTTACTTCCCTTCTCCTCATTGTGTGTTCACAGAAGAACTGTATCCATCCGTCACCCTTCGTTATCTCCACGTAGTCCACTCTGTTTAGAATCTTCCATCCCCTTTTTACGGTTTCGAGAAACTCCTCAAGCTTAATTTCCGGAAAAGGCTTCTTTAAAAACCACTCAACAGCAGTTTCCATCATGTTCTCTTTTATAGCTCTCTCTAAATCACCGCAGATGAGGTGCATGTACTGGCTTCTCCCACACCCGGTGAAGTCAAGTTCACGGATGAGCTTAATTAGAAGCACATCATCCTCACTGAGACTGCCATCTTCTCTGTTTAATAATTTGAGAGCTTCTTCGATGATTTCATTGATTCCTCCATAGTTCGGTTTGAATTTTTCGATGATTTTGAAAGCTTCATCTGAAAGTGTAGTCTGCAACCTTCTTTTTGGCATATGTTTCAATTAATTGCCATATTTAATTAAGGTTTTCCATTGAGTTTATTGGACCTGTCCACTTAACACAAACACCACCTCAATCGGTTGTAGTACAGCAT
>NZ_JACDNT010000061.1 GCF_017656475.1 Archaeoglobus sp. | reverse complement strand
TCTTGTGCCTTACAATGTACCTTATCTTCCTCTCTGTCAGTCTGCCGTAACCCATTAGTTGTTGGAGGGTATTTAAAGTCAAATTTTTTGGGACTATACACGAGGATTTACCTATTAAAAATTTCAAAAATGGAATTTCTTATATGGAGGAATATATTATATATTATTTTCAAGAAAGTAATCTGTAATTGAAATCCCGTTCGGAAAGTTGGGGGAGGTGGTGAAAGCATGAGTTCGGAAGTTTTTGAAGTTGAGCACAAGGCGCACAGCCAGTATCTGCAGCAGTTAGAGAACGCACTTCAGGAGCTTTTGTCTGGAAACTGGAGTTACAGGCTTGAGAGGGTGGAAGACGGTGAGTACGGCAGAGTCTTCGAACTTATAAACACCCTCGCAGAGGAAGTGGGCACACTCTTAGGTGAGGTAACTGAAGCCATGAAGGAAACTGAGGAGATGGCCAAGGAGAACATGGAGGCAATAAGCCAGCTAAACGCAGGAATGCAGCAGATAAGCTCAGCTTCCCAGCAAATAGCCACCGGAGCAGAGAATTTATCGAGACTGGCGAACAACTCACACGCTCTGGTTAAGGAAACCATGGATTTGTTTGAGATGCTCAACTCAAACATAGCTGAGTCAAGCAAGTATGCAAACAACGCCATGGAGTACGCTGGAAAGTCGAGAGAGAGTGGAGAGGCGGCCATCAACAAGCTTCAGGAAGTGATGAACGAAATTGACATCGCGGGACAAATTGTTGAGGATCTGAACGAGACCGTCAAAAACATTGGCAAGGTGACGGAGAGGATAAAGTCCATTGCAGACCAGACCAACCTCCTCGCTTTGAACGCAGCAATAGAGGCCGCGAGGGCTGGAGAGCATGGAAGGGGGTTTGCGGTTGTTGCGGATGAGATTAGAAAGCTTGCAGAGGAGAGCAGGAAGAGCACTGAAGAAATTGCGGAGATAGTTGCAAGCGTTACAGAGGCAACTCAGAGAGTTATAGATGCTGTAAGAAAGGTGAAAACAGAATCAAATGAAGGTGGAGAGATGATTAATGAGGCTCTGAAAATGTCTGAAGAAATAGGGAAGATGGTGGCTGAAATAGACAGAATGCTCAACGATATAGCTGCAGAATCTCAGAGGGGAATTGAGAAGCTCGAAGCTCTTGTAAAGAATATCGAGGAGGTGGCTTCAACTGCCGAAGAGTCTGCTGCGGCAAGTGAAGAGTCCTCAGCAGCAATAGAGGAGCAGACTGCTGCGGTTCAGCAGATAGCCAACGGGTCCGAAAGGCTGCTGCAGCTGGCACAGGAGAACATGGAGTTGCTCACGAAAAAATTCAGCAATCTCACTTAATTTTTGAAGGTGGTGACAATGCTTCAAATGGGCTTCCAGAATTCCACGATACAGGTTGTAATCTTCAACCTCGGCAACGAGAGATACGGAGTTGAAACATCTCAGGTCAAGGAGATAATCAGGGTTGAGGAGATAACAGCCATACCAAACGCTCCGGAGTTCATTGAGGGGGTGATAAACCTGAGAGGGCAGATAACCACCATAATCAACCTCAGAAAGCGCTTCGGAATGGAGCCGAAGCCCATAGACAACGACACCCGCATAATTGTTTTTGAGCACAATGGTAGCACCATAGGCATGATGGTTGATACTGTGACTGAGGTGAAGTATCTGGCGAAGGAGAATGTTGATGAACTTCCGAGCATGATAACATCAAGAACGGAATCGAAGTTTCTCAGAGGTGTGGGGAAGCTGCCAGATGGTTTACTGATTTTGATTGACCTCGAAAAGATACTGAGCGAAGAAGAATTATTCGTTTCTTAATCTTTTTTTAAATCATTATAGTCCAATTCGCCTGTTTGTAGCTTTTCCATAATATCTTCGGAAGATATCCAGGCAAAATCGAGTTTTGAAATAATGCCTACTATTCTCTCAACCTGACTAACTATTCTTTGCTTTATGTTATCGTCATCGATAAACTCGGCGTAGCCCATTATTGCCGCGAGCGGATTTCTTATTCTATCAACAAGATACGCTATGAGCTCAATATTCTCTGAGAGTTTACCGAGCAACTTTTCCTTATCTTCAATAGATTTCATTATAAAACCCAGGTTCTTCGCAAGTGTTCTGAACACGTACTTCTCATCATCTTCCAGCTCAGATTTTACGTTGAGGTGGCCGTATCTCCTACCGTTGTGGTTAATGGCGAAACTCAGGTTTTCGGGGTAATCGGAGATTCTAGCGTTGTAGTCTGCAAGAATATTCTCTGCTCTTCTCAACACTTCATTTTGGTTTTTTGCACTCGCCACCACTTCACTCACTTCTACTGCCTTTCTTAGCAGCATTCTTTGTTTCGCGAGTTCTGTTTTTTTCTCAGTAACATTCCTAAAAATGCTTAATATGGCAGAACTTCCTGGAATGGTGGTGTGGGTGATTTCAAACCAGATTTCTTTTCCTTCCGATGTGACAACTAGTTTTTCATTTGGCTCAACTATCTCACCTCTCAATACTCTTTCAATCTGCTCTCTCATCGAGTGTTGGTGGTCGGGATGTGCGAGCTGGAGAACATCTCCCATCTCCCCAAAAACGTCTAATGCCTTCTGATTAGCGAACAGAATTTTTTTACCATCATGGATGACTATCGGGTCGGGTAGGAGGTTGAGAATTGCATATGCATCGAAGTGGTGGGCAGGCAAAATTTTTTCAGGGTCTAAGAGAAGGATAAGTGAATCATCGGGAAGCTTTCCGATGCCTTTAAACAGCTTTTCCTGTTGTATATTCAGCTGTTGTATATTCGGCATCGAACTTATATTTTCACACGTAACATCAGTTATTTCGCTTACCTCATCGACTATCAGCCCCACTTCACCATGCCTACTTTCAAGAATTATTGTTGAAACGCTTCCGTTTACGCACTTTGTTACTATTCCAAGCCGCCTCCTGAGATTTATCATCGGTACTATTTTTCCCCTCAGATTAATTACGCCCTCAACAAAATCTGGTGCGTTGGGGATCGACATGATATTCTTGGTTCTGAAAACCTCTTTAATTTGTGACACTTCAATTCCACATTTTGTGCCATTGAGGCTAAAAACCAGAACCTTGGTCACAGACGTTCACACCCCCAACGTCTTATCATAAATTAACTAGGAATTAGAGGTATATCTTTTTTGGTTAAAGATACAATACCTGTTAAGAAATTCATAATTGAAATTCTCTTGTTGGTTTCGTAAAAAATAAAAAATCAAAAAATATCAAAAGATTTCTATTCATTCTTAATTGTTTTACTTATCTCTTCAAGAATTTCAACAAGCTTGCGTCCCTTGTCAGTCAGCCCATAACTATTTGAATGCTTCTCTACAACTGCGTGTTCTGTCAAGGCTTTCAGGTGTCTGCTCAGCACCCCCGGATTCAGCTTTGTCTCGAACATAAGCTGAGAGAATCCACGAGGACCAGGCTTAAGGCTGGAGATCACGTCACAAACGCCACTCCTTGCCAACATCTTCAAAGTCTTCGTTATTCTTTCGTGTCCGCTTTCGGTATTGCTACCTACCGTCTCAACCACTAACACACCTCCGACACTGTAACACCGGTTGTATTACACAAAGTTTTTCAAAAAGTTTTTCGTAAAAAATGAAATAAAACTAGAGAATACCAAAACGAAATACGATTGAAGTATTCAGAGTTTCTGAAGTTACGTTTTGTTACTCTATAATAAAAATTTTCTTTCTGAAATTATATTGCAATACGAAAAATTTATACTTGCTGAAATACAAACTCTCAGTATGAGTAGCGTGATGGAGTCTCCAGAATATGGTTTGAGTGACGATGCGTTTAAAGAGCTTGCCGATGCAGTATCGAGACTCAAGAGAGGTGACTTCAGTGTAAAACTTCCGGCAGAGAAGTTCAGTGGAGATGTTGCGGCGACGTTCGAGGAATTCAACTCATTTATTGACGACATGAGGGCACTTTTTGCAGAGATTCTGAGAGTTAGTGGTGAGGCTGCAAGAGGAAATCTTGATGTCAAGGCAGACGTTACTGCCTACGGAGAGTTCGCAAAGCTCGTGGAAAACATAAACAACTTGACAGATGCAATTGTGCTACCCATAAGAGAGGGAATAGAGGTCATTAAGAGCTACGCTCAGGGAGACTTCACGAGAAAAGTTAGAAAAGATGTAAAGATGGAAGGAGAGTTTGCAGCCTTCAGAGACGCGCTCGACGAACTGGGAGAGAGCATGCGGAAGTTCATCGGAGAGATGGGACGCACGGGGGAGGAAAACGCAACTGGAATGAAGCAAATCAAGGAGGCAGTAGATCAGATAAATGCGGGAATGGAGCAAATAAGCGCAGCATCGCAGCAGATGGCACAGGGAGCTGCAAATCTTTCAAGAATTGCGAACGAAACCGCTGCTGAAGCGAAGAACGTGGTGGAGAATATCAAGAAACTCACCGACGAGGCAAAGATATCTGCAGAGTTTGCGAAAAAGACTGCTGAAAATGCGGAACTTGCAGAAGAGGAGGGGAGACGCGCTCAGAGTAGCATGGAAGAGATAATCAAGGAGATGAATGCCGTGGCCGATATAGTGAAGGAGCTGGACACTGCAGTAAAGAACATAGACAAAGTTTCTGAGAAAATAAAGTCCATTGCAGACCAGACCAACCTCCTCGCTTTGAACGCAGCCATAGAGGCTGCAAGGGCTGGAGAGCATGGAAGGGGGTTTGCAGTCGTTGCGGATGAGGTTAGAAAGCTTGCCGAGGAGAGCAGAAAGAGCACGGAGGAGATAACCGAAATCATAAAGATGGTTCTTTCCGAAACGCAGAAGGTTACTGAGGCTACAAAGCGTGCCTATGAACAGTCCGAGACTGGCTCTAAGGAAGTACTCTCAGCTCTAAAGAGGAGCGCTGAGATTGGAAATATGGTCAGGGAAATTGAGAAGAGGTTGGCGGTAATTGTCAAACAGGCTGATGAGGGATACGCAAGAGTTGAACAGATAGCAAGGAACATTGATGAGGTGGCTTCAACTGCCGAAGAGTCTGCAGCATCGGCAGAGGAGACTTCTGCTGCAATAGAAGAACAGACCGCTGCAGTCGAGGAAATCACTGCGAGTGTGGAACAGACCGCAAGTTCGGCGGAGCAGACACTCAAGATTATCGATGACAGTTTCAGAATATGAGGATTATGAACGGGGAAACAAACTCGACACTCCAACTAGTAATCTTCAACCTCGGCAACGAGAGATACGGAGTTGAAACATCTCAGGTCAAGGAGATAATCAGGGTTGAGGAGATAACAGCCATACCAAACGCTCCGGAGTTCATTGAGGGGGTGATAAACCTGAGAGGGCAGATAACCACCATAATCAACCTCAGAAAGCGCTTCGGAATGGAGCCGAAGCCCATAGACAACGACACCCGCATAATTGTTTTTGAGCACAATGGTAGCACTATAGGCATGATGGTTGATACTGTAACAGAGGTGAAGTATCTGGCGAAGGAGAACATAGACGAGCTTCCAGAAATCATAACATCAAGAACGGAATCAAAGTTTCTCAGAGGTGTTGGGAAGCTGCCAGATGGACTGCTGATCCTGATTGACTTAGGTAAGGTGCTGAGCGGAGAGGAACTTTCAGTAGTTTCGTAGTTTTTATTTTTTTGTTTTTTTATCTTATTATCAGAGAACTTCCACTTCCGAAATTCTTTTTCGAGATTTATTAGAAATAACTTCAAATATATAAGAAATTTTTTTATGTATCATTTACATGAGGCTGAACGGTGATGATATGGGAAAGAAAGATGAGGAGGTCAGCAAAGAGTGCAATAAGCTTCTCGAAAGAATAAACCAGTTAGAAGAACAGTTGAGACAGAAAGATGCATTCATCGAAGCGCTGGTGAGTAGTGTACCAAAGCCTATTTTCCTCTATTTCATAGATACTGAAGGAAAGCTGAGATACATCAGCGAGTACAATCTTGAGTTCTACGGAAAGAATCTGGACGAGGTAATTGGAAAGAGACCCTCAGAAATATTCCTGGACCCAACCGGGCAGAGAACTATGGCAGAGGCTGGAATGAAAACAATGATCGAAACAGCATTGGAAAACGGGGGCATGAAAATTGAAAACAAAGAGGTGAAACTCAACACTGAGAAGGGGCTGCTGCACATACTCACCTCCTGCGCTCCGGTAAAGGTCAATGGCAAGCTGGAAGGAATGGTAGGATTCTACGTGGATGTTACGCCCATCAAGCAAAAGGAGGAGGAAGCAAAAAGAGCTTACGAAATGATTAGAGAAGTCTTCAAGAACATGCCATTCCCCGCTTACGTCCTCTTTGTCAATAGAGAACACAAGGTGCAGTATGCAAACGATGAGATTGCGAAGCTTGCAGGATACAGCAAGGCCGAGGAAATAATTGGTCTCCAACCAAGCGAGCTTTTCAAGACAGAAGGTGGAAGGACTGTGGCTGACAAGGTCTTGGATACCGGAAAGGCTGTGGTCGGGATTCAAGCTGTTACTCGCACGAAAGATGGGAGGGAAATACCCGTCCTTGTTTCGTGCGTACCGGTTTACATTGACGGAGAAATGGCGGGTGTGATAGACGTCTTCATAGACATCACAGAGCTCAAGGAGAAAGAAGATGAAATAATGAGAACCCTCAATTACACAGATAACGCTCTCGAACTCCTCACTGTTGGCATAAGGGAGCTGCAGGCAGGAAACCTCAATGCGAGAGTTGAGAAGCCACCAAGGGTTGAGGGTGTCAAGGTTGCAGAGAGGTTCGAAGAGACTGTGGACTATTTCAACGAGTTCGCTGAAAGGCTGCAGGAGATAGTGAGAAAGCTGGCCGAAGACA
>NZ_JACDNT010000060.1 GCF_017656475.1 Archaeoglobus sp. | reverse complement strand
GGATTGAGAAGTTTCTGGGTGATAAGTTTAAGATGTTATGCACTTAACCATAATTACGACATCAATTCTATCTCCATCCCACCTAGAAGGTTCTATACGCCATGAGTTAATCGTTAAATCAAACTTGTCACCGTCATCTTCACGTATTAAAACTGTGTCTCCAACCTTTATAATTGGTATCGAGACAGAGAAGTTCTTCTTAGCCAGTATCTCTTGCGTTGTTTCATTTTTAATGTAAAGTACACCATTGAATTCATAGTTTCCGGAAACCTCTCTACTTCGATATAGAGGTAATTTAGCCATCCATGTGGAATGTTGGAAGTCTCCTTTGGATTTACATGAAAACAGGCGGTGTCGCTTTTATTTACGCCATTAACTACAATCTCCAGATAGCGCAAGAGTCAAATGAAGCGTTGCCAATATTTTTAACTGTAACACTTGAAATGCCTATTTGAACTTCATCTATTGTATAGATACACTTCATGTTCACATCTTCGATAATGAGTTTTGGTGCTATAGTCACCTTCCCATTTTCCTCTTTAGTAGTTTTTTCATTAGTAAGCAAAATTAAGCAAAAAACAATCGTTATAATTGCAACACCTACCCAAACAACTCTTCTAGTCATATTACTTCCTCTTTCTGTTTACTCAAATATCTAACAAACGCTCAAAAATTGTACTACTTTTTAAAGAAAATTTCGATTTGGCATTGGATTTCGTCCTAAGTTAGGATTCGTAACCAACCTCATCTTCATCTCCATCGAATGCGTGTGGATCGGGCTGCAATACTCTAAAGGTTCCTGTATACGCTATTTTTTAAAAAAATCGGCCAATCTTTAGCGGTTTCGGTTAAATCAATATAATTCAATATAATAATACTACTAACAAAAAATGTTTATGCAAACAAAGCAGCCCCAACAGCGCCAACAATCTGTGGTTCAGGAGGCGTCTTGATTTCCATTCCGAACTCCTTTTCGAGGGCTTTCTTCATCGCCCTGTTCTTCGCCACTCCGCCAGTTAAAACAATATCCGGCTCAATTTTAACCCTCCTCGCCATCGCTGCAATCCTCGACGCTATTGCCTCATGAATTCCGGCCACAATGTCCTCAACTTTCTCCCCTGATGCGAGGTGGCTGATAACCTCTGACTCGGCAAAGACCGTGCAGGTTGATGAGATTTTCGTCGCTCTTTTAGCTTTTTCAGCTACCTCTCCAAGCTCTTCAACTTTTAAGTTCAGCGCTGCTGCCATGACTTCCAGAAATCTTCCTGTGCCCGCAGCGCACTTATCGTTCATAACGAACTCTGCTACCTTCCCGTTTTCTATGGCAATAACCTTGCTGTCCTGCCCACCAATATCCACTACAGTTCTTGTTGTGGGAATGAAGTAGAGAGCACCTTTAGCATGGCAGCTAATCTCCGTCACCCTTTTATCGGCAAACCCAACCTTGTTTCTTCCGTATCCGGTAGCGATAATCTTCTCAACTTCCTCCTCTTTTATCCCAGCCGCCTTCAGCGTCTCCTGAAAGACTTTTCTGGCTGTCTCCTCTAAGTTGGGGGATACCTTGATGACCTTGTATGCTATCAGCTCTCCATCTCTCATCAGTGCGCATTTGGCTGTGAGGGAGCCAATGTCAATTCCTGCCGTTATCATAAACTCACCCAATCACCTGAGCATCTCAAGAAATGCCTCCAGCCTCGTCTCCACCTGTGCCTCGCTGAAAGCCCTTGAATCCACCATGTCTGCCTCTATAACAACCGACGGAGCGTTTATCATCTTCTGCAGCTCGTACTGACCGAAGGAGTAGGGTTTGCAACTCCTGTTTGAGTGAATTACAACACCATCAACGTCGTAGAAGTCGATGAGCCTGTTTATCGCCTCCGCCATGTGCTCAAGCCCGATGTTCAGGTAGATGAAAGTATAGGTTTCGGCCATGCTCCAGAAGATGTCGCTCTTGTCCATTGACACAAAGCCGGTCCAGGCATTTGTGTACGTGTCTGCCACAAGACAGGCATTTCTCTCCGCGAAGAACTCTGCAAACCACTTCAATCTGTACCACACCGGAATATTGTCCCAGAGCAGCCTTATCTCTTCGTTGTCAACCGCTCCCTCTCCCTTTCTCACCCTCTCCTCAAGCTCTTCCTTCATCTCGGCGTAAAACTGAATGGGATACTCCGTGCCCCTGAGACAGACTATCGGAGCCATGTTTATGAACGCGTCAAAGCACGTTAGCGGAGACGGCTTGTGTCTGGCCATTCTCAAAACTTCGGAGTAAGCGTTCACACCTTTGATTGAGTTGAGTATCGTTTCCCTCAGCTTCGAATCGCTAAGCTCCCTTCCCGTAACCTTCTCAAGGAAGTCAACAAACTCGTAAAGCTGGTCGTGAACGTATTTAACGTAGCTCTCCTTAAGCTCCTTCCTTACGAATGGCGTATCGAGAACGAAGAGCGGGACTTTGAATATCCTGCTCAGCACCTGATACCACTTCACAACCGTGTTGCAGATGTTGTTGCAGGCAAACAGAAATGTCGGCTTAGGCAGACCACCAATCGGACTCGTGCCGGCGTAAACACAGCCAATATCACATCGGGCATAGGAGCAGAGGTCCCTCGAAAATCCCCTCTTCTCCGCAAAATCGCTGAAGTAAGGCCCCTGCTTTGCCGCACCAATCAGAGCTCCGTGGTTTTCCGGGTAAACAGGGTATATATCCATTGCATAGAGCAGCTCAACGGGAGCGCCGCTGGTTACCCATCCGTTCACCTCTGCCTGGTTTCCCATCATGTAGTAGCCAGCCATAATCTGCTTCATCTTGTCGCTCGCTCTCAGCTTTTTCAGAGTCATGCTATCACCTCGTAGAAGGCCTCTATTCTCGTTCTGAGCTGCTCATATGAAGCAATCGGAAATTCGAGTTCGAGAAGTAAAACCTTCTTGCCCATTTCCTCAAGCCTCTCCTTAAGCTGGGGATAATCGTAAAAATGTGGTTCACAGAACTTTAGGAGAAGAAAAACCACGCCATCACAGTCTTTAGCCAATTCCAGAACGTAGTTAAACCTGTCGTCCTTGGGGAAGTGCTTCGTGGGGCAGGGAGCCTTATCGAAGTACTTCTCCACCAGAAATCTCAACCCTTCATCAACCGAACCTATATCCCTTGGAGGTGTGTTGAAGGTGAAAAACCTCGTTCCCGTGCAGATGTCATCTTTGAGGGCAAATCCCGCATCCTCAAAAAGCTTGTAGACTTCAACAAAGGGGCAAACACTTCCCGTAATCAGAACTCTCGGCTTCTTATCTTCACCTTCCGCCTCCCTCAGCCTTTCATCCACCAGCTTAATCGCATCCCTCACATTCATTTCCTGAACTTTTTTGGCAGTATCATAATCCGGTTTGATGCTAAAGAGCTTTTTCAGCTTCTCCTCAAGTTCGTAATATAGTGAAAAACTCTCTTTGAGGCTTTCAAGTGTTACCTCGCCACCCCATTCTTCGAGAACTTTAACGAAGTCCTTCAGCTCGTTGAAGTAGAATTCCTTGCTCTTCTCCTCAACTCTCGTCGGAAACTCAAGGTTGTAAACCTTCATCTCCGTGTTCCTCTCCCAGATGTCTGCGAGGCGCATCAACGTGTCGCAGCACCTTGTGAAAACCACGGCCTGCACATCAAGCTCTCCCCTTAAAGCTCTCTCAAAGCTTCCTCTTGCCTGAGAGCAGGCATAGCTCTGTATGTGGGCTGTGGCGAGGCTGATTTGAGCGTCACCGGCAAAAATCCTTATTGGTGTAAAACCGGCAGCATCTATAAGCTCTTTTGGAGTGTAGGTGCAGAGATATCCAACATTCATGGAGAATTCTGCAAACTAAAAAATTAAAAATTTTCCGGAGAAGAGTTTTATTTGGCGAGGACAATTTCAATTGTAGAAACGTTCGATCTTCTCCCCTGCTCGGATTCGAGCTCTTCGGTGTCAATCTTAATCTCTTTGACGTTAACCCCCGGCATGAATCTGTTCCTGACAATTTCTGCAACATCCACTGCTCTGCTGATGGCCCTACCTCTTGCCTTAATAACGACTTCATCTGCACCCTCGTTCAGCTGTGTCAGTGTAGCCAGCACGTAGTTCATTACAGGCTTGTTTCCGACATAGACGACGTGTTCTGCCATGTTTTTCTCACCTCAGCAACCCTTAAAAGAAAAGGAATTTAAATTTTGTTGAAAAATAATTAATCATTAAATTTACTTTTTGGCGACTGGCATACTCCTCAACCAGCCGAGGTCTGGCAGATAAAGCCTCCTGAGGTCCTTGAGTCCGATTTTGAGCATAGCAAGCCTGCCTATTCCCAATCCCCATGCGAGGACTTTGCCCTTAATGCCGAGCGGCTCGGTAACCTCTTTTCTGAAAACTCCTGCCCCACCAAGCTCAACCCAGCCTAAGCCTTCCACGTAAACCTCAGGCTCAACACTCGGCTCGGTGTAGGGGAAGTAGCCGGGCCTGAATCTAACATCCTCAAACCCCATTTTTGTGAAGAACTCTTTCAAAAGGCCGAGGAGGTGCCTAAAACCGACGTTTTTGTCGAGAACAACTCCCTCGAGCTGGTCGAACTCGGGTAGATGGGTGGCGTCAATCGTCTCTCTTCTGTAAACTCTGTCTATGCAGAACGCCTTCTGTGGTGGCTCTGGGTTCTCGGCCAGATAATGGATGGTTATGGCAGTCGTGTGAGTCCTGAGGACTAGCTGTCTGGCTTTCTCAAGACTCCACTCCCCACCCCATCCTGTAGAGCCTGTAATCCAGCCGTTCTCATGCGTTTGTTTAACTTTCTCCACAACCTCTCCTTCAAGCTCGACGTAGCGGTCCAAGTAGAAGGTGTCTTGCATGTCCCTCGCCGGGTGGTCCTGAGGCTGGAAAAGGGCGTCGAAGTTCCAGAATGCTGGCTGGACGTAGTGGCCTTTAATCTCCGTGAACCCCATTTCAAGAAAGACCTTCCTGCACTCTTCGATAATCCTCTCGTAGGGGTGTATCTTTCCCCCATAAACCTCTTTGGCCGGAATCGTTATGTCGTACTTCAAAAACTGCTTTCCCCTCCACGTTCCCTCAATCAGCATCTCCGGCGTGAGGTCTGTGATGATGTCTTCAAGCTCAATTTCCGGTTTTTTGAGAACCTCTATGAAAACGAGCTTGGTCTCGGATTTGGTTATTAGTTTCCTCTTAAGGAGCGTTTTTACCGCCTTTTCATCTACTTCTTTTCCCTCTTTGATGGCCTGGAGAATTTTCTTCTCATCAAAGCTCGGTTCACACTTCAAAACAATCTTTCCGTCCTTAACCTCAGCAGCACCTTTCCTCTTCAACCATCCAAGGGCTATCTGAAACTCTTTGCCCATTCTTTTCCGAAGCTCCTCAATGGAGTCTATATCACTTTTAACGAGCGAGTAGAGCTTCTCCTCAGGCAAACCTTCCTTGAGATGTCTCTCTCCCTCTTCCGTCAGACTGTAGCGTACTTTCACGTCTTCTATTACCCTGACGTATCCCTTTTCCTGAAGCATGTAGGCAGCTTTCAGAACAGCATCCTTGCTTAAACCCGATTTTTCTGAGGCTTCATCAGGTGTGTAAGTCTTTCCGGTTTCGAGGGAGCGGATCAGCATGAGTTCAATTTTTGAAAGCATGGTTTGAGGTAGTGGAAATGTTTTAAAGTGTTTCTTCAGTAGTAATAAACAATTAATTCTGAGGTGGTTGAATGGAAAGGGCTGTTGACATTGTGGAAAAGCTGAAAGGTGGAGAGATAAGTGCCGTCGAGCTTGTAGAGGAGTGCATGGAGAAAATAGAGAGGCTAAATCCAAAAATAAACGCCTTTGTAACTCTGAATGAGAAGGCTGTGGAGGAGGCGAGAAACGCTGACCCGAACACACCTCTCGGAGGTTTGCCAGTTGCCATCAAAGACAATGTGGAGACGAAGGGGATAAGGACGACGTACTGCTCCAAGCTCTACGAGGACTATGTCCCGGAGGAGGATGCTGTTCTTGTCGAGAGACTGAAAAAAGCGGGAGCGGTGATTTTGGGCAAGACAAACATGCCTGAATTTGGGTTAATAGCATACACCGACAATCCGCTGTTCGGTCCAACGAGAAACCCGTTTGATCTGTCGAAAACCGTGGGAGGGAGCAGCGGTGGAAGTGCTGCTGCAGTGGCAGCGGGAATACTACCGGTGGCGAGCGGGAACGATGGAGGAGGGAGCATAAGGATTCCCGCTTCGTTTTGCGGACTTTACGGGCTAAAGCCGAGCTTTGGTAGAGTTCCGTGCTACCCTTCCCTGCCAATCTTCGTGGGTTTGCATTCGGAAGGATTTCTGACGAGATATGTCGAAGACACTGCCTTGATGCTGGATCTGGCCAAGGGGAGGGACATCAGGGATATGAACTCCCTGCCAGATGACGATGTCAGCTACCTCAGGGCCATTGAAGAGCAACCCGATAATGTCAAAATCGCATTCTCTCCCGATCTCGGCTACGCTACGGTCGAGTCAGAGGTGGAGGAGATTGTGAGGAAGGCGGCATTCAGGCTGGAGAAGTTTGGAGAAGTGGAGGAGGTAAAGTTGAATGCTCCAAGCCTCGAATCTGAGCTCGTCACAAAAGTCGTTCTTGAGGTTGTGACATTCATGGGCGAGAGGATGGAGGAGTGGGAGAAGGTTGCTTTCCCGCCATATCTCGGTTTCATGGCCCTGGCACAGTCCTTAACATACAGAGAGTACATCAAAATCGAGGAAAGAAAGATGGAGCTGTGGAAGGCATTAAGGAGTGTTTTTGAGGAATATGACTACCTTATAACCCCAACCGTCGCGTGCAAACCCTTCGAAATCGGTAAGATTTCCCCAAACGAAATCGACGGAAAGCCGATAACGCCAATAGGCTGGATGCCCTTCACTTATCCCTTCAACTTCACCGGCCAGCCGGCGGCATCAATTCCTGCAGGTTTCAGCAAAGAGGGACTGCCTGTAGGGATGCAGATTGTCGGAAGACACTACGACGATGCCGGAGTCCTTAAAATCTCGAAGGCTTTTCAGGACATCTCTCCTTGGCAGGATAAATATCCTGAACTTTAAATTTTTTATAAAATTTAGGGAAAAGGTCTTATCTGTAAAGAATCTCCTCCAAATACTCTTTAGGATTCTTCTTGGCTCTCACATCCTATCTAACCCATCCAAACCTCTGCAGCACCATCTTTTCTCTAAACTCCAGAGCAACAACCACGCCAACCAAAAGGACATTCGGAGCTGCAACTCTTTTCGTATATCTATACTATCTTCTCAATCCGAAGCTTTAATGAAGGTAAGCTTTATAATCCCATTTGAATCTCGAAATGTGAGGGCCGGTAGCTCAGTCTGGTAGAGCGTCGCCTTGGCATGGCGAAGGCCTGGGGTTCAAATCCCCACCGGTCCAT
>NZ_JACDNT010000059.1 GCF_017656475.1 Archaeoglobus sp. | reverse complement strand
ACTACAAGGCTGGATAAACTGCTGAAAGCTTACGCATACGGAGAAGATGTGGATGGGGAGTTTAAGGTTCTCCGCCGCCTGATAAATGCTGGCTTGAAAACGTTTGGGGGTAAAGAAGATGAGCTGAAGGAGAAGCTGAGAGACGCTTACTGGAGGAGAGGATTTGCGAGCGTTTTGCGAGGCATTGCCGAGTTCGGAGTTCGAAAACCCTTCGTTCCTGGAGCGCCGTTCCTTGTTGTCTGGGATTTAACGTATGCCTGCAACCTTCGCTGCAAGCACTGCTACTCTACTGCTGGAAAGCCGTGGAAAGATGAGCTGAGCACAGAAGAAGCTTTAAAGGCTGTGGATGTGCTTGCCGAGGCTGGGGTTACGGCTCTGGCATTCAGCGGTGGAGAACCTTTAATCAGAAAAGATTTCTTCGAGATAGCGAGTTATGCATCAAGGAAGGGCATGTTTGTTGCTGTTGCAACAAATGGCACGATGATAACGAGGGATGTTGCGGAGAGGATGAAGGAGTGTGGCGTCGGCTTCGTTCAGATAAGTCTCGATGGTAAAAAAGAGACGCACGAGCAGTTTAGAGGCATTAAGGGTATTTACGACAGGGTTGTTGAGGGGATAAAGAATGCGAGAGATGCCGGGCTAATAACGTGTATCTCCACAACCGCGACAAGGCTAAACTTACACGACGTTCCCGAGATAATGGATTTGGCTGAAGAGCTCGGAGTAGAGTGGTTCATGCTCTACAATTTCATACCTACTGGTAGAGGTAGCTTTGAGCTCGATCTGACACCGGAGGAAAAGGAAGAGTTGTTGAGAGAGCTGTGGAGGAGGCTGAAGACAACGGGAATAAACTTCATGTCCACTGCCCCATATTACGCCAGAATAGCTTTGCAGGAGGAGAGTGAAGTCGTCCCAACCCACTTCTACAATCCAAAGCTTGAAGGAAGACTGAGAAGTCTTGCCGAATTCATAGGTGGTTGCGGATGCGGTAGGTTTTACATTGCAATGAAGGCCAATGGCGACATAGAGCCGTGCGTCTTCTTCCCCCTGAAGCTTGCGAACATCAAAGAATTCACCAGCGGTGAGGACTTCCTGAGATTTTGGAGGGAAAACGAGGTTCTCGAAAAATTGAGGAATAAGGACGAGATTGAGGTTTGCGGGAAGTGCAGGTACAGATACGTTTGTGGTGGTTGTAGGGCGAGGGCGTATGCCTACTTCAAGGACTACATGAAACCGGATCCTGGATGTAAGGTTGCCGTCAAGATAATCGAGAGGTGATTTTATGGAGGAGGCGATTGGCAAATTTCTTGGGGATGAGGTTGCTCGGTTTGTAGCAAGAAAGTTTGGTAATGATTTTGATGGGCTCAGAATGTCCATAGAGTACTTGTTTTCGTGGGAAAGGGATTTCAGGATGGATGTGGAGGGACACACTATCGTATCATCTGGACTGTGTCCGGTAAAGCGATTTTATCCAAAGTACTGCGAGAAGGGTTGTGTGGCATTTGCGGAGAAATTCGCCGAGCATTTCAATGCAACAGCAGAAAGACTGTCAACGGAACCGTGCACCTTCAGGTTTACGTTGAAGGAGCATGCTGGGGAGGAGTAAAGATGCGCCAAAGCCTGAAGTGATTCTAACAGCTCCCGCTACTGAGATGAGCACACACCATGGAAAGGAATTCATGGGTTTCGGCACCTGCACCCCAACAGGTGTGATGCCAAACTGGCTGGTAAAGTTCCTCTTCTATCCGAAGGTGAAGTGCAAGAGCGGCATCGTAAAATTTGCTCCATACGGGCTGAGAAAAATCGAGTCGGTTTTGATCGAAAACGGGTTTAACGTTGCCACCGTCCATCCCTACGATATTGAGAGGTATCTGCGGTATGCGAAGGTTGTCGGAATATCGGTCATGGACCCTCTCGGATTCGGTCCAGCAAGCATGACCTTTGCATCGATTCTTGGAAGCACTCCTACAACGAAGGTGGAGTTCATAAATTTGATGGAAAAGCTAAAGCACTTTCAGGGGAAAATAATAGTTGGTGGGCCGGGTGCGTGGCAGCTCGAGTGGGATGAGCGCTGGATGGATAACATAGACTGCGTTGTGGTGGGAGAGGCTGAAAAAGCCGCTCCTGATCTGTTCGAGAGGGCTCTGAATGGCGAAGAATTGCCGAAGATTGTTACCAGTAGGGGGACAGATGTGGAAGAGATACCGACCATAAAAAACCCCTCTGTAAATGGTCTCATCGAGATTTCGAGAGGATGCGGAAGGGGTTGCAGGTTCTGCAGCGAAACGGTGAAGAGGAGGAGGGACATACCTCTTCAGAGAATCGTCGAGGAGGCGAAATTGAACGTCAGGAATGGCACAGGAGGCATTCTGCTTCATGCGGAAGACGTTCTGCTCTACGGATGCAAGGATCCGAAATTTATCCCGAACGAGGAGAAGGTTCTAAAGCTTTTCCAAGAAGTCAAAAAGGTTACCTGGAATGTCGGAATGAGCCACTGCTCACTATCTGCCGTAGCCTCCAAGCCATCGCTCGTTGAGAGGATAACAGAGCTTCTTGAGATTGGGGAAAAGCTGCCAATGCTTGGTGTTCAAACCGGGCTCGAAACGGGAAGTCCGAGAGTTCTTGAGAAGTACATGCGCGGAAAAGCCCTCCCGTTCCACCCGAACGAGTGGAGAGAGGTTGCTGAGACAGCCTTTGCGGTGATGCACGATAACCTGTGGATTCCTGCAGTTACTCTCCTCATCTGCCTTCCCGAGGAAAGAGATGAGGACGTCATCAAGACCATCGAACTCATCGAAGATCTTAGAGATTACCGATCGCTGATAGTCCCTCTTGTGTTCATACCGATGGAGGTTTGCGCTTTAAGGGGTGCACCCAAAGCCAATCTCAGAGAAGTTCATTGGGAGTTGCTTTACAAGTGCATGGAGCACGACATGCGATGGGTGGATGAGTTAAGCGAACACTACCTACATGGCTTCAGAAATGCGATAGTGAAGTTTGGATACAAGGCATTCGCATGGTGGGTTAAGAGGGCCTGGAGGAATAGGAAAGAAGATTTAAAGCTTTACTCACTACAAACGAGATAGCATGAGAATCCAGATATACGGTGCTGGAATGGCTGGGAGCTACCTTTACATGCTCCTCAGCCAAGAGTTCGAAGTGGGAATTAAGGATGTAAGGTCTAAACCGGACTGCAGGTGCGCCTGGGGAATTGCATACAGACAGGCGAAGGAACTATACAAAGTTATCGGAGTGAATCTGGACGAGTATTTCTTGGTTAGGCCAAGACGTGCGATAGCGAACGGAATAGAGTTCAGGAACAGGGATATAGTCATCTTTGACAGGAAGAGGTTGCTCGAAGACCTGTGGGATCAAATCGAGTTCAGGGAGATAGAAGCCGACCTGAATGTTGACGCCACCGGACACAGCAGAGCGCTGCTTCCGAAGATAGACGGTGGGCTGTACCCAACCATTCAGATGATCGAAAAGCATGATGCGGAGGAGAACATTTACGCGTATGCAAGAAGAACTGGCTACGCATGGGCTTTCCCGCTTGGAGATGGTCTCTGGCACGTAGGAGCTGGGGATTTAACCGAAGAAAGGGCGAAGGAGATGATAGAGAAACTCAGGCAAAAGTACGGATTTGAGAAAAAGGATACAGTATGCACGTGCAGAGCTAAGGTGAGGATGCTCCCCCCATCGAAATGCAGACCCTTTATCCATGGAAATGTTGTTGGGGTGGGAGAGGCAATTGGTTGTGTGAGTGGTTTTGGTGAGGGAAACGCTCCAGCACTGCAGTGTGCAAAGCTTCTTCATCAATGCCTGGTTGAAAATTCGCTCCACAATTACGAAGAAAGAGTGTTGAGAGAGTTTAGGTGGGTAGAGAGAGAACACGCCTTCGTCGAGAGCATCCAGAAAGGCAAGACGCTGTTGGCACTTCTGAAAGTTCCCTGGGTAGTTCTAACTGAAAGAAAAAGAAGTGCAGAACTATCCCTTGGATCGATAATCTCCGTTCTGAGAAGTCTTGGATCTTAGCTCGTCGAGGAAATCGATCATCGAGTTTATGAGCATTTTGAGGAATAAAACGAGGCTCTCATCATAGACGATGGTGGAGTACAATTCTTTATTAGCCCTAAAGTTTTCCATCCTTCCTAAGTTTTACCAGATGACTTTCGAGAATGAGCAAATTCGTGAAAGAAGACCACTTCTCTCCAAACAGAGCCCTTCCGAGCTCCTCTCTGCTCTTCACACCCACTTCAATCGCATTCAAAATCTTCCTCTTCCTCTCCTCCAGTACTCTCCTCTCTTCCTCGACCCTCTCGATGCTGGTAACATCACCGTGTGAGGGGAAAACTTTATCCACATTTAGCCCCTCAAGCTTCGAGAGCGATTCCATGTAGCATTCAACTCCTCCACCGCCTGGAGAGTACCAGGCCATTATTTCCCCAAGCAGATCTCCGGAGAAAAGCAACTTTTCACGCTTAATGTAAAGTGCAACGTGTCCTGGCGAGTGTCCGGGAGTCAGTATCGGCTTTATCACGTAATCACCAAATTTAATTTTCTCCGGTAACTGCGAAGCATCGACTGGATAAATGGGACACAAGCCCATGAAATACTCCATGAGATCAAAATCAATATTAAGGATTTTCCTGACGAGATCGACGTTAAAAGGATCAGATAGCAGCCTGGGGTTCCTTGCATATTCAACCTCAATTTCGTGAACGAGCACGTTTTCCTCCATAAGTCCCGCAGCGCCCATGTGGTCTGGATGCGCATGCGTAAGCACAACTGTCGATCTTTTAACTCCCTCCTTCTTCAAGACGCTCTCTATCAGCTTTGCCCTTTCCTCATGACCACATCCAGGATCTACTATCAACGCCTCACCGTCAGAAGGCAGGATGTAGGTGTTTGACGATGCTGGCCATTTTGGAGTTTTGGACTTCAGCATTACGAGCCCTTCATAACGAATGACGTCAACCATCATAGCAACCATTCAGCTGCCCTTTTAAGCTCGCCTTTCCTCCTCTTGAACTCCTCTTTCAGCTCTAAAAGCTCTTTGAAGAAGTGCTCCTCAAACCACTCCCTGCTGAGCCACCACTTGCCCTCTTTCAGCACACTCAAGTTTTTGTCCAGCTCGGATAAGCAGAGCGGGCATACAAGTTTATCACCACTGCATCTGAACACTGTGTTCAGGCATACCGGGCACTGCCCATCAGCTACATACTTTTCTCCGCTCAGAAGAGATTCTGCTGCGAGGTCGAGCTTTTCAACGTTCTCTTTCTTCGCAACAACTTCAGCCGGAAGAGTAGCGTGTATTTCTATGTTTGCAAGGACATTCAGGCAGAGGGCTCTTGCAAGCATTAAGTGCGTCGCCGACGCCCATCCCCTGCCCTCTGCAAAGCCGTGATGCGTTAGAACCACACATTTCTTTCTGGAAAAAGAGTCCATGTGTTGCAAGGCCAAGAAGGCTCTATCGAGCAGGGCCTTCAGCTTCGATGTTGCATCCAAGAAGTAGACGGGGGAGGAGATTATTACCGCATCGCTCTCATCGATTTTTGTAAGAATTTCATCAACATCATCATCGATCTCACACTCCTTGCCGTAAAGACATGCGTAGCAGGCTTTGCACGGCTCGATCCTCATCTTCGTCAGTCTGAGAATTTCCAGGTCTGCGTTCAGCTTTTTGGCTATGTACTTTGCAGCAAGCTCGCTGTTTCCGTTCTTCCTTTCACTCGCTGTTATGGCGAGAATCTTCATGGTTTGAGTTGTTAAAAAAGTTTTTAAGTATTTTTCATTCGCGACTTTTATTTCCACGAAACCAGCTTAAACATTCCCCTTAAGGTCATGTCCTGTAGCTCCTCGGCATTCCAAGAATGTGCTCGGCAATGTAATTCAAAAGCCATCTATTGTCTTGTAGCTACCTTAGTCCAAAATAATGGATCAAAAAAACTCGAAAAGCTCTTCAATACCTTGTTTGATTTGTTCCTGAGCTTTGCTTCTTTTCTAAATAATCTTCTCACTCTCTCTTCTGAATTCTGGTCACATCAACAGCCTTTCCAATATATTGGAGTATTTTCTCACATCTTTTACACATAAATCTTCTCCCAGCTTTTTTATCTACATCATTGTATCAAACCCTGAAGAGTCGTCTTAGAAGATGATCCATTAACCCCACATAATCTCCAACGGCATTCCGCCTCTCCGCGATGTAGTCCACGGCTCCCTTACGTGAAAAGGGCCAACAGGTGTTAGCAAACAAAAATTTTTGTCTATATTTTGCATCAAAAACGAGAACATTTGTTCGGCTTCCTCTGTTGTGAGTTCTCTGGGAGTCCTTATGGGAGGCACAATCTTTCTTCCAATTGCGGGTAATCAGCGGAGTGGACGTATAATTCTTGACGGGGTTGTCGAGACCGTTATCAAGAATAGCTTTGGAAAGCAGATCTCGTTCTGTAAATATTCCATAAGGCTTTCCTTCTTTTGTAACGATTACGCTCCCAATCCTTTTTTCGCCCATAATCTTTGCAACGTCAATCACTTTTTTGTTTTCGTCAACTGTCACAACTTCTTTCGACACAAAATCTCTGATTTTCATATGTATAGTTAGAAAAATAAAAAACCCTCTCTTAGAATATGTTAAACAAAACAGATAAGACTGAAATTGCTGAGTTTATCCTAACAAGCGGATGATTTAGGATTTTGAGATTTTTAAAGCATTTGTAATTTTTACTTGGTACCACATTCGGGATATCACACCTCATTTACTCAAAACCATTTTCAATGCTTCATCTACGGTGATAGTTGAACCCTCCTCAATTTCGTTTAAAACGTCTCTCAAAGCTTTATCACCTGTAACTAGGTACGTAAATGGTTGCTCCCTACTAATATTAACGCATAAGATGAAAATTGGTCGATCTTTCCTGTCTTTAACCACACTTTTTGCAAGCCCAATAAAATCATCACTAAACTCTCTTTCAACAATAGAGATATTCGTGTATGTGGATAGAAAACCCTTAACCAAATCAAAGTCAATTCCGTTTCTTTCAAATACTATCCTAAGCTCTTCATAAACGTATTCAGGCACTATAATTTCTATGTTTTTCTTTTCTGCCTCTTCCAGCAGTTCAAAAGGTTTGCCTCTGTATCTTATGGCAGAAAACAAGACGTTGGTGTCTAAAATAAATCTAAAGTCCTTTGTATTTTCTATCAATCAGTTCACCCGATACTTTATCTCTTTCATCTTCGAATTTCTTCAAATCTATACCCTTCTCCTCAAGAATTCTTTCAATGTCAGCCTTCATCATCATCCTGACCGCTTCCCTAACAACTTCGCTTCTACTTTTATATTTCCCGCTTTTAACTTTCTTTTCAAGGTATTCAAACAGCTCTGGAGTCAACTCCACACTTATGTTCATATCTATTAGTGGGCTAATAGAAGGTAAATAATTTTCTATTG
>NZ_JACDNT010000058.1 GCF_017656475.1 Archaeoglobus sp. | reverse complement strand
CAGAGAAATCTCCGCTCAATACGGAAGAGTTGGAGGAAGCGATTGCTAAAGCCTTTAAAAAGCTGACAGAGTCGATATCCTTTGCAAAAAGCTGGATTGAGAAGTTCTTGGGTGATAAGTTTAAGATGTTATGCACTTAACTATAAATAAATGTTAAGAAAACTGCCATCATGAAGGGGACTCCTCGAGAGGGCGAAGAGGTTCTTGGTAGATGCTGAGGATGACATAAAAAAGGAGTTCTACGATCTGGCAATGTTCCATTTGGAGCAATCCCTGCAGCTGTTGCTGAAGTACATTCTCGCAACTGAAGTTGGATACTTTTCCAAAATGCACTCCCTTTCATCTTTAAAGGAGGAGGTTCGCCACGTCAACAGGGATATTGCAGAGGAGCTGGGGGGCTAAGGATATAGTCAGGGAGCTGGAGAGAGCGTACATAGGTGCCAGATACCTGCCTTTCAAATACGAGAAAGATGAGGCCGTCAGAGCTCTCAAATTCGTGAAGTGTGTGTTCGAGAAGTTTGCGGTGGAGAGAGCATGAAGGGAGTTGAAATAGCCAAATCCCTGTGGGAAAGAAAGGTTCGAGCGTTCAGAAACTACAGGGAGGTTGCCAAAAAGCTGAAAAAAGTGGCGGTGGAGATCACGCGGGATGAGAATTTAAGGGTTATAGTTTTTGGAAGCGTCGTTAGAGGAGACTACACACCCCCTCAGCGATCTCGACATCCTTATAGTCAGTGAAAAAGCCTCCGAAATCCCCTACGGAGTGTTTGTGAGTAAAATCGAGGAGAAGATGGATTTGTTCGGTGTTGAAATTCACTTCGTAACTCCAGAGCTCTTTGAAAACTGGTATAAGAGGTTTCTGGACGTCTTCGAGGAGGTTTGAGTTTACCCAATCTTGAGTGATCATGAAGGGATCATCGAGATCGAGAAGATGGTTAGATAGGGGAAAAGCAACTTCCACCGGATAGAAGGAAAGAGAGTTGAGAACAAAATATGATTTACTGGTAAGCCACAGAGTCGTATTCCCATATCAAATCAAAATACTTCTTCATTCCGGCAACCAAGCTCGAATTCTCAGTTACAGCGGCCTCTCTCAAGTAAAGCGGAGTTTCGGGATCTTCAACAACAAATATCGCTTTTCCCTGATAGGACGTATGAGATCATGCTAAATGCCGCTTTGATAAGCATTTTTAGAGCTAACTACTCGGACACGATCTAAATCATCTTAACTTTAAGATCTGAAACCTTTGCGATGTCCAAAAAATCCTCATCCTTAGTTATCAGCTCCTCGTTTCTGTTTATGCAGATTGACGCTATAAGCAAATCTGCAAATGTTTTTGCTTTGCCCAACTAAAAGCTTATTTTGAGTTTTATGAGCTAACATAAAGTCTTCGACATCAGGAAACAGGATTTTACCGTAAAACTTTTTGTAGTAAACGATCTTTGGATATTCTACAAACGTTACTGCGGTTGTGTTTTCTCTAATCTCTTCTCTTCTTTTAATCCGCTCGATAACTACATTGGTATCTAATACAGCCATTCCAATCTTCTCTTTTCTTTTTCTCTCAACTTTAGATCTTCAACTTCAAGCACTTCTGTCAGATCTTCAGACTTTATCCCCAACATTTTCCTTACTTCTTCAATTGGTAGCTCCTTTGTAATCTGAGATATTGCTTGAATTATAGCTTTTCTGAGCTCTTCTTCATCTACCCAGTCCGGAATTTGAATTTTAATAGTTTTAACCATAATTTTTGTCATTCTATTGGGATTTAAATGTTACTTTAAAACCAGTAGTTTTCAAGAACTTATGATCTATCTACCATTTCGTCCTCCGAATTAAGAACCTTCGTAGCTGAATCTACTATTTGTTAAAGTCGTTTATGAGACGGATGAAATAGCTTGTTGCAGCGGGGATAATCTTAAATACGGTTTTTGCATCTTCCTTGGGAATCCTAAAAGAGAAGACAGCGATCTTCAAGAAAGTCTCGAAAGTCACAAACAACTTGTATAATTCCACAGGTTAAAGATTACATATGACCACTCAAATCTCAAGAGAAGATCTGGAGGAAATAGTTGAGAGAAAGGTTAGAGAAGCATTATTAAAGGCGCTCATGGAACTCACACCGTATGTTTCTGACGAAGAGCAGGGAGAAATAGAAACAATAGCAGGGGCGTGAGCTTTAAGAGAAGAAAGTTTAACCTTTCAAACTGCTAAATTCTGCCCTTCTTTCTGTCTCTTTCCTTTGACTCAAGGTATTTTTCAACAGGCAACATGAAGGGCTGTTGATCAGCATTGCCCGCTGTCTGCTCCAGACTTCATTGGGTACAGACTAACCCATTCTGCATAGAAGCGGACAAATTCCAACCTTGCCAAGGAATTCCTTTTTCTACCCAATGCCATACTCGCCTTTTACATTCATCTTCCTCATAAAGTGGTCGAGTCTGCTTTTATCAATGTATTTTTAAATATCTCCTAAAGAGAGACTACATCCTCTATATCTTTATCGCTGCCAAGGTAGAGTTTGTACGCTATCCGAACCTCTATCGGCGATGTGATATCTGCCTGTCATTCTTCGACAAACTTTTTATCAAGATTTAGTTATTGTTAAAGCAAAAAATTCCCACTTCTTGGTAAGTTCCGGCCTGTTTTCTTTTAAGCCTCGTTTTTATCACTTATGCGGTGGGTAAAACCAGTCCCACGGCTTACCGCACCTCGGATCATCATCCCTGCCATTAATTTTCTTGGGAACAATCGTCTCATCGTTCCAGGGCCTTCTCAGCTCATCCGGATTATTGTAGTCGTAGAGCTTGTTCACAAAGTAAATCAGCACTGCAGGCTCGTTTCCAACGGCCTTTATCCCGTGCCAGTAGTGTCCGGGAATTCTCACAACCTGCAGGTTCTCGCCGGTAGAAATTATCTCGTTGAGTTCCTGCGTTTCGTCGTCGTAGGCACATATCTTCAGCGCACCCTTGACGACAACAAAGTAGTCAACCTGCCCCCTCTCATGCTTGTGCCAGGCCCTTACAATTCCGGGGTAGCTTATCGACAGATTTGACTGGACTATTTCATCCTGAAAAACATCGCTCCAGTCCTTACGCATTATTTCGGCAAAAAACCCTCTTTCGTCCGCAAACCTCTTCAAAGGCTTGACAACAACTCCTGGCAACATGTTTTACCACCTCTTTTTTGTTGTTTTATTTATACTTAACTTTTTACTTTTAATACTAACCCAACTCACCTCTCAGCGTCAGATACACAGCCAGCGTTTCCAGATAAACTGCACGGGTGAGCCACTTTGCGTGTGAAACAAGAAGATTGTAGAGTTCGCTCCCTCTTCTGGCTTTGCTGATCATTTTTGGTATATCGAGTCCAAGAGGACAGTTCTTTTTGCACCTGCCGCATGAAAGACACAGCTCTAAATCGGCCTCCCCGTTGTAAAGAGCTGAATACAGTGCGAACCTGCCACCTTTAAACCTTCCCCCGAAAACACGGTATGAGGGGCAGTGTAACACGCAGTTCCCGCAGCCAATACAGTAGAACATCTCTCTGAATCCGTTGTTCATCAAGTAGCTCCTGTTGTTATCCAGCAGAATTAAAACGACCTCCTTTGGATTGTGCACACCATCATACAGCTTTTTCTCTATATCTGCCGTTTTGCTTACACCGCTTACGATCTCAATGAAAGATGGCGTAACAGCTCCGGTAGCAAAGAAAGTCTGAATCTTTGCAGCATTTACGGCTTCATCTATGCTCGGGTAGAACTTGTCAATCCCTGCCAGAATTATCCACTTTCTGGGTCTGTTCATCACCTCAAACACGTTTCCCTCATTGTGCAGGATTACAACACTTCCCTCAGCCGTAACTGCATTCGCTCCCGTAATTCCAACATTTGCTCTGTCGATGTATTTCTTTATGTCCTGCAGTAAATATTCAATCACGGCATGAGGGTCTCTCTCTAAATTAATTCCAAATCGCTCATTTAGCATCTTTACAACGTAATCCAGAGACAAATGGGCTGCTGGGCCTGTCGGGTGCGACGGCTCTTCGCCGAGTATTTGAATTAGCCTGTCTCCGATATCGGTCTCAATGACATTGATGCCCTTGGATTTCAGCTCTTTCTCCAAGTTGATCTCCTTTGTAACGTTCGATTTCGACTTTACAACAACTTTTTCCTCATTTATTTCCTTAAGCAGAAGCTTTACAGCTTCTTCAGCATTATCGGCGAACTCTACTCTAAACCCGTTGTTTTCCAAATTTTCAACGGCTATTTCAATAATGTCGGGATCTCCGACGTATTTTTCCCTCACAGCTCTGAGTCTGTTCAACCTCTCCTGCAGATCCGGTATTTTAGAGATGTTGGCTTTTTGCCTTTTTTTGACAGTTTCAAATGCCTTCCGCATTACCAGCAGTTTTTGAACTTCTGGGTTTGTCATATGTGCCCTTTCTCTTCCAGATATGCCTTCAACGCATCCTTCCAGTGTCTCATTTCCACACCGTAGGATTTCAGCTTCTCAATGCTTAGAGACGAGTTTTTAGGTCTTTTTGCTTTGGTTGGGTACTTATCCGAAGTAGTCGGGTTAAGATTCGCTGAAATGCCTGCAAGCTCAAAAATAGCTTTGGCGAACTCATACCACGTGCAGTATCCATCATTAGTTACGTGGTAGATGCCGTATGGCAGCTCTTTTTCAATAACCTGCCTGATTGCAAACGCGGCATCCTTCGTGTATGTTGGCGACATCGTTATGTCATCCACGACGTTTATCTCTTCACAGGCCTTCGCTTTTTTTATCATGGTCTCGACAAAGTTTCCGCCTTTGCCACTCGCTCCAGCAGCACCAAATAAACTCGAAACCCTTACGATGTAGTGTTTATCCGAGATGTACCTCGTAAAAATCTCTCCGGCATATTTGCTGACCCCGTAAACGTTTATAGGATTTGGCACGTCATCCTCTGAATAGGGTTGACCTTTGTTGCCGTCAAAAACGTAATCGGTGCTCACGAAGATATTAACTGCGCCAATATCCTTGCAGATCAGGGCGACGTTTCTCGCCCCTATCGCATTCACCGAAAAGCTTTTTTCCGGATTATCTTCACATTCGTCTGTTTTGTGATACGCAGCAGTGTTTATCACGACATCTGGCTTTATCTCTCTGAGAATCTCACAGCTAGTAAAGTCTGTCACTTCTATATCTCTGTGCGTTAGTGGTACCGCATCATCACCAAAAACTTTAACCAGGTCTGATCCGAGCTGCCCGACCCCTATTACGGCGACCTTCACAGAATTACACCCCTCATTTCAACTTCCTTTATTATTCTATGCGCCTCCAGCAGGTACTTGTACCATTCAACAGTCCTCGTCTTTATGCTGTCCGTTATTCTCCCCTCAACCAGCGCATCGTAAACCTCTCTTGCCCCATCTCTTGGAGTGTACTTCGGTTTGAACCCCAGAACCTTCTCTATTTTGGTAAAATCTACTCTGTATGACCTCTTATCCGGTGAACCGTACCACTCAAACTCAAATGGCAGGTCTATTGCTTCTGCAATTAGTTTAGCCAAAGGCAATATCTGGATATTTTGTTCGTTGCTACCCACGTTAAAGATTTCTTTATTGACAGTACTTGGATCGCTTTCCAGCACCGTTATGAAAGCTCTTGACGTGTCTTTCACGTGAACGAAAGGTCTCCACTGTGTTCCGTCCCTCATTATCGGTATTTTCTTGTTTTTATAGAACCCTAAAACCATACCGTTTATAGCCAGGTCGAACCTCATTCTTGGTGACAGGCCATAAACTGTAGCCTGCCTCAGTACCGTCACGCAGAAGTTATCGTCTGCCAGCGGAAGAATCTCCTTCTCTGCTGATAAATTGGCTTTGGCATAGGTTGTCAGTGGGTTGGTTTGCGATTTCTCATTTACAATTTCATCCTGAAATCCATAAACGCTACACGATGACGCCAGTATGTACTTACTTACACCGTACTTTTTGGCCAAATTCGCAACCCTTGCCCTACCCTTGTAGTTTATTTCTATAGTTTTTGATGGGTCCAGTTCTCCGCTTGGATCGTTTGACAGTGCTGCCAAGTCCATTACAGCATCGACATCCTGCAATATCTTGGGATCGAACCATCTAATATCATCTTTAATAATTTCCAGATTTGGGTCTCCTGCTACGTCTGCGAGAGTTTCCTCGCCGAAAAAAAATCTGTCTAAGCACTTTACCTTGTATCCTCTCTCAAGTAACATTGGAATTAATATGGAGCCAATATACCCACCACCACCAGTGACCAATACCTTCATGTTATCACCTACAGCACGATATTGGAGTTATCACCCAGTATTAGTCTGTGCCCTTTTGGCATATAGTTATACTCCTGAACATGGACGTTCCTTCCTATAAGGCTTTCTACGATCCTTCCGGCATTTATTATTTTGCTTCCATCCATAATAACGCTGTCTTCGATCTCGGTCTCCTCTATCTCGCAGTTGTTACCTATTGATGTGTACGGTCCTATATATGAATTCACAATCCTGCAGTTCTCACCTATAACACATGGCCCCTTGATTACAGAGTTCTTTATTACCGTTCCAGGCCCAATTACAACTCTACCAACAATCCTCGAGTTCTCAGCCTTGCCCTCATTTTTTGGCTGTATATCTTCCAATATCAACCTGTTTGCCTCAAGAATGTCCTCCGGCTTTCCTGTGTCTTTCCACCAGCCTTTAACTATGGATGCCTCGACTCTGTATCCGTTGTCTATCAGCCACTGTATAGCATCCGTAATCTCAAGTTCGTTACGCCAGGATGGCTTAATGTCTTTACAAGCCTCAATTATTACGGGTTTGAAGAAGTAAACACCCACCAGTGCATAGTTTGAGGGCGGGACTTTGGGCTTCTCCACTAACCTTTTCACCCTACCATTTTTATCCAGCTCGGCAACACCAAAACGCTGAGGTTCTTCGACTTCGGTAAGCAGGATGAGTGAGTCTGGATTAAGCTCTTTAAATCTTCGAGCGTGTTCCACAATCCCATCTCTAAGTATGTTGTCTCCTAGGTACATTACAAATTCTTCATCATCTAAAAACTCTTCTGCAACGAGTATGGCGTGAGCCAGCCCTTTTGGATCTCCTTGGTGAATAAACGTAATCTCAGCATCCCATTCAACAGAACTGACAGTCTCAATCACCTGCTCCCTGTTTGGACCAGTTATTATTCCTATCTCCTTAACTCCAGCCTCAATTACATCTTCAATAGCATAGAAAAGCACGGGTTTGTTCGCGACTGGAATCAGTTGCTTCTGCTGAGAGTGAGTCAGAGGACGAAGCCGAGTCCCGTGTCCACCGGAGAGGATCAGAGCTTTCATGATTCATATTTAAGCGATAAATGTTTTAAAAATGTTTGTTCCTACACACTTAAAAAAGTTCTAGCAAGTTAAAAACTATTCACAACCGAATTTGCTTGAAGAAGTTGAATGTACTCAGCGGTATTTGGGAGAAAACTTGAAGAAGAGTTCTGCAGAGATAAGACGAAGCTAGAAAGTTAAAATTAGATGGGAGAATGAATTATCAGAGAGCTAAGATGTAGAACTTGAGCAAGAGATACTAAGAATGAGTTAGGAAAGTATTGAAAAGAACTTAAATTACAGTTAAGTGCATAACATCTTAAACTTATTACCCAGAAACTTCTCAATCCACCTTTTTGCAAAGGATATTGATTCTGTCAGCTTTTTGAAAGACTTAACAATCACTTCTTTCAGTTCGTCCACATTAAGCGGTGATTTCTCTGAAACAACTCTTTTTACACTCTTCCAGACGTTCTCAATTGGATTCAAATCCGGAGAATAGGGTGGCAAATAGACCAAAACGATATCTAGCTTCTCAGCTTCATCCTTCACCTTTTTGGCATGGTGCGTTCTGAAGTTGTCGAGAATGATTGCGATCCTCTTTTCAGGATTTGCTTTCTAGGGTCCTTACCAAATCACATCTCAGCCAACCTCTGCAGTACCCTCTTTTCCCT
>NZ_JACDNT010000057.1 GCF_017656475.1 Archaeoglobus sp. | reverse complement strand
ATGCTGAGAGGGAGAGGTATGAGTCGTTTGTTGGGAAGTTGGTTGGTAAGGGTTATATGGTGGAGGTGAAATTCCAAGTATGATGAGACAGGACCAAAATCTTTGGGTATAAAGCTGATTACAGCAAGAGTAAAGCATCCCCAGACAAACGGGAAGGTAGAGAAGTTCTTTGACTGCTACAACATGCATAGGGATGATTTTGAAAGCTTAGATGACTTCGTTTACTGGTACAACAACGTCAGATTCCACGAGAGCTTAGATACGAAATGGTATCTCCAAACTCCTGAAGATGCTTTCTGGAGCAGGTTGCCTGTGGAAGTTAGAGTTGGTCCGGCAGCCAAGCTATTTGATGAGGTGTTGGGGGATGAGAGGTAGGGTTTATAAGGTCAAAAATTTCGGGACTATACAATAGGTAAATCCTCGAATAAAAGAGATATCTATTAAGTAAAATCAGCACTCAGAAGAAGAAAAATGCAAAACATCAAAGTGCATTTGTGAGCTCCAGCAAAATGCGGAGTATCTGCTCACCTTTAGAGGTTATAACATATTCTCTTCCGTTTTTGCTGATTATATTGTGGGTTACAAGGTCTTTCAAAAGTTTGTTCAGAACGCTCGGGCTCAGTTTTGATTCAAACATTATTCCCGTAAAACCAGCGGAACCTCTATTTAAAACCATAAGAATTTTCAGCGACCCGGGGTGTGTTACGGTTTTGTAAATTTCAATCTTTCCGTTAATTTTTTCAACACTCATCATCGTGACCATCTCACTACTACTTGTGAGTGTGTTATACATATTAGCTTTACGTGTAGTATAGCTGTAACGTAACGCAGTTTGTATCAAAAATGTGATTAAAAACAAAAGGGCAAAATTTATTAAAATAAAAAAAAAGAACAAAACATGGGCGAAGGGAAAGAAAGAATGGACATCACGATTTCGTTTAGAATCCCTGAGTACCTGAAATCAGAAATGGATAAAGTAGACATTAACTGGAGTGAGTTTCTTCGAAAGAACTTGGAAGAAAAAATAGGGCTTGAGAAGCTGAAAAACGTATGGTCGGAGATCGATGCCATGAAAGACCTGATTAATCGGTGATAAAAGTGATAGCTGACGCGCCGGCTATCGACGAGTTGCTGTTCGGGGAAAACCCAAAGTGCCAAAAGCTCAAAGAGATGATATTTAATGGAAAAGTACCACTTCGAGTTCCTGAAACGGTTAGATACGAAGTTCTTGACTCCGTTGTGAAGAAAAAGGCCGAGCCGGAACACCTTCAAAAATTGCTCTCTCTTGTTGCTCAGTTCTTAGACTGCATAACGGTAGAAATGGATGCAGACCAGCTTTCAAAGGCTGCTGAGCTGTGTAAGACGCTTGACATAGACCTCTCGTCTGCCGCATGTCTGGTCCTTGCTGCCTCCTTTGTCGATGTGTATATCACGGGCGAAATCTCAGTCGCCAAGAAGCTAAAAAGGAATGGTTACCCGGTTTTACACCTGTCAGAAGTCTTCTCTATTTAATTTTCCTGTAAATTTTTTCTCTTAGGCTTACACACTCGAACTTATCTTTAAATCCTGCAGGAAGTGTTTCGCTCTTGCCTATTACCAAATACCCCCCTCCAACGAGAGCATTGTAAAAGTCATTCACAACCTTTGTTTTCTGCTGCTCGCTGAAGTATATCATGACGTTCCTGCAGAAGACAACATCCAGATACTTCGATACCGGCCTTTCTGTCGTTAAGTCGTGCTTTTTGAATCTGATATACTTTTTCAAAAAGCTCTTTACCCTGTATCCATCACCCTCCTTTTCAAAATACTTGTTTATGAGGCTTCTGTCAAGATTTTTTAGCTGGATAGGCTTGTAAAACCCCTCTCTCGCCATTTCGAGGCAGGTATCATCGATGTCTGTGGCGTAGATTGAGATCAGCCACCCCTCCCCTAAAGCTTCGAGGGCGCATATAGCTATAGTGTAAGGTTCTTCGCCACATGAACAACCCGCGCTCCAGAACCTGATTACATTACTGTTAACCCTTCTCTTCCTGCTTGCTATTTCCGGAAGAACTGTTTTCATGAGAAACTCGAAGGGCGTTTTGTCCCTCATAAACTCCGTGACGTTTATAGTTATGGTGCTGACAAGCTTTTGAATCTCCTCATTTCCGTTGCTTTTCAGAAATCTCAAATACTCTCCGTAATCATTCAACCCAAGCATCTTCAGTCTCAGGTCAATCCGCCTTCTTAAGTAGCTCTCCCTGTACTGATGCAGGTCTATTCCGGACTCTCTGCTGACGTAATCCACCAGACTTTTAAAGGCTAAATCCACAATTCGCCACCCCTGCTGTACTTCACGAGCATTCTCCCGTCAGATGTGAAAAAATAGACAGTTCGCCCCTCGCTGCCTCCGATGTCTTCTGAGACTATTCTTATGCCGTAATCTCTCAAAATGGATTTGATTGCCTCTGCGTTCCTGTCACCGATTCTCAGCATGTCCATCGTCATGTGCTTGAATATCTGCGCTCCACCGGCCATCTTTGCAATAACCCTATTTCTGTCACCCCCCAACCTCTCCATTGCCTCAATCATCATCTCCACAGCGTGGTCAGCATACTTTGCACTCCTTTTGGTTCCGTTGCTGGATTGCGGAAGCATGACGTGAGCCAGACTGCCGACTTTGATCACCGGATCGTAGAGAGCTATGCCTATGCAGGAGCCAAGTCCAACCGTCTTCAACACTGCCCCCTTTGCCACTCTGAATTCGCCGACCCCAACCAGTATCTCGTTGCCCATCATTCCACCATTTCTAGCATCTGGAAGACATAGTTTACAAACTTCTCATTCGGAATTAGCATCACAAGGATTTCGAGTTCTTCTTCACTCACCTCAAGCTTCGTCTCGAAGAAAATCACGTAATCACTTTTCTCAGCCAGTTGTGAGATTATGGCGTCTATAACAGCGATCGCAAAATCCCTACCGAAGCTCGGTGGAGTCGGAATCAGAGTTATTCCAAGCATTTCTGCTGTAGCATCGCAGAACGCGGAAGAAAGAATGTTCCCTATTTCCATCAGTGTGGAATCCACCATTTCCTCGTCACTACCGTTTCCAAGAAGTATTTCAGCCAGTCTTTGGGATGATGGTTCGGGAAACGTTATGTACAGAAATCCTGACTGCCCGTTTTCTATGTCATCCAGCCCTGTCACAACTCCTGCAACCATTTCTTCTGCATCAATGACTTTGTGTAAATTCTGTATTTTCACAACCATTGCTTTCGGCACGCTCATCTCAACCAGTTTTCCGAGCATTTGAGACAAAGATGTGGCAGCCTTACCAACCCCAATATTGCCCAGTTCTTTAAGTGCATCAAGTTCCATTTCGCCTAAATTCTCAATACTATGCAAGCCTATCACCTCCTAACAAACTCGATATGTCCAGAATTGGCACGACTCTACCATCACCAAGAATCGTTACCCCGCTAAAGCCCTTAATCTTGGCCAGATAGCCCGTGAGGGGTTTAATAACAATCTCCTGCTGTTCAGCAATCGCGTCGGCAATCAGGGCATACCTCTCACCTTCCTTCTCTACAATTATTCCTACTTCCCTCTCAGGTCTGCCGTTTTCCACATTAAACATGTCCCTCAACTTGAAAGCGGGGACGAGCTTTCCACGGACGATCATAAACGGGTTGCCGTGGATAACCTTCCAGTTCTCTTCATCAACATAAAGAGCTTCAACAACGCTGGATATCGGTATCGCGTACGTCTCATCTGCCACCTTCACCAGCAGGGACTTCACAATCGCAACTGTCGGCGGTAGGTGGATTCTTATCCTCGTGCCTTTCCCTTTTTCCGAGAATATCCTCACGCTGCCACCAAGCCTCTCAACAGTCGTTTTGACAACGTCCATCCCAACGCCTCTGCCAGAAACCTCCGTAGCCTTATCCTTTGTTGAGAAGCCGGGGGAGAAGATAAGCATCTTCAACTCATCTTCACTCATCGACTCCGCTTCTGCTGGTGAAACAATTCCTTTCTCGATTGCCTTCTGCTTAATCTTCTCGATATCAATACCCCTGCCATCATCTTCGAGCTCGATTATGATGTTGTTCTTCTCCCTCCAGGCGGAGAGTTTAATCTTACCTGTTTCATCTTTACCTGCCGCCTTTCTCTCTTCCGGCGTCTCGATGCCATGATCAACGGCATTTCTGACGAGATGCACCAGCGGATCACTTATCTCATCGAGAACTGTCCTGTCAAGCTCGGTATCAAGACCCTCCATTGTGAATTCAACCTTTTTGCCGAGCTTTCTTGCAAGATCTCTAACCATTCTCGGAAACTTGCTGAACACTCTCTCAACCTTCACCATCCTTATCTGCATTATTTCATCCTGAAGGCTCGTTATCGACTTGTCCATTATCGCAACCGCTTCTTTAAGCTCAGGAATGTCGTATTCAGCGGCGATTTGCAAAAGTCTTCCCTTGCTTATTACAAGCTCCCCAACAAGGTTCATTATCGTGTCAAGCTGGGAGATGTTCACTCTGATGCTTTCAAGCTTCCTTTTTCTTCTCCCCTCCTTTTTGTCAATCTTGGACTCCGCTTTTTCATCTTCTCTCTCCTCCACATCCCCGGCTTTCTTTTCTTCTTCAATTCCACTCTCTGTAATTCCAATTTCTGCTTCTTTCACATCTTCCGCCTGCTCCTCACCAGCCTCAACTGGCGTTATCTCAAACCTGTCAATTTCGGCAACATTACTGATGGCATCTTCAACAGCCGAAGCGTTCGGGGCTTTAATATAAACGACGAAATGACCGTCAAAGGTGTCTTTCTCCATATCTTTCTCGTCAGGAATGACTCCAACAACCTCGCCAACTTCGCTGAGAGTTTCTATAACGAGTGCCGCTCTAACACTTTTCATCACGCAATCATCGGCAATGTAAACGTCAACTCTGAGCTTGGCGCCATCAGGCTTAACATCTGGCTTTTCTGCTTTAACAGATTCATCCTTTTCAGCGTTCATGAGTTCTGCGAGAGTGTGAATAATATGTTCGACATCTACATTGTCATTATCCTCGTCCTCTATCCTGTCTATCATCTCCTCTATTGCATCCACCGCCTTCAGCATGACGTCTATAAGCTCCTCAGTGACCTCAATCTGCCCATCCCTAACCTTTCCCATCGCACTCTCAAGCTTGTGGCAAAGTTCCTCTAAATTCTTGTAGCCCATGAACCCTGCCATCCCTTTAATCGTGTGAGCCATCCTGAAAATCTCGTTAATGGCATCCAAATCCCCCTTTTCGACCTTTATGAAGTTCTGGTTCATTATGTCAAGATACTCTCTCGCCTCCTGGATAAACTCCTGCTTGTACTCCTCCATTTCATCGCTCATTAAGCTTCACCTCCAAAAACCTGACTATCTCCTCTGCAATCTCGAAAACGGGCTTTACAGAGGTTATTCCACCGATTTCAATGGCTGCCTTTGGCATGCCGAAAACAACACAGGTGTCCTCACTGCTTGCTACTGTCAGCCCTCCCCTGTCTTTTATAAGTTTCATTCCGTAGGCACCATCTTCACCCATTCCCGTAAGAATCACTCCTACGACGTTGCCTCCATACGCCTGCACTACTGAATCTGCTGTAACATCAACAGACGGTTTGACGGCATTTACCGGCTCACCATCGACCACTTTAATCCTGACCACGTTCGCAGCCTTCCTAACCTTCATATGGTACCCACCAGGAGCGATGTAAACCACGCCATCTCTGACACGCTCGTTGTTCTCAGCCTCCTTAACCTCAACCTCGGAGATAGAGTTAAGCCTCTCCGCGAGCTGCTTTGTAAAGCCTGGAGGCATGTGCTGCACAACGAAAATCGGAGCGGGTATGTCAGCAGGAAGTCTCGGAATTATCATCTCCAGTGCTGAAGGTCCACCTGTTGAGGAACCGATTAAAACGCACACGTCCTTTGTCTTTTTCCTCCAGTTTCCCCTTACCACTTCACCCCTTATTTTCTTAAGGTTCTGTAGTCTTAGAACATTCAGGGATGTCGAAGCAGCCATCTGAACCTTGTTGATCAGTTCTTGGGCAACCGAGGAGAGGTCAACAAGTGCCCCGTCAGGTTTAGTAACGAAATCAACCGCTCCGATCTTCAGAGCCTCCAGTGTCTCTCTTGCCCCCTCCTTTGTAAGCGAGCTCAGCATCACCACCGGAGTTGGTTGCTTCTCCATTATCAGTTTCAATGCTGTCAGCCCGTCCATTTCTGGCATGTTTATGTCCAGAGTTATGACGTCGGGTTTAAGCTTGAGAGCTTTCTCTACGGCTTCTTTGCCATTCTTTGCGGTATCAACTACCTCAATCCCTGCCTTGCTAAGTATGTCAGTCACAGCCATCCTGACTAGGGCCGAGTCATCGACAACGAGTACCCTCATGGTTTTAACTCATTCCAGCAACTTTCTTCAGCTCCTCAATTACCTTCGGAGCCTGGAAGGGCTTAACAATGTACCCCTTTGCCCCAAGCTTTATTGCCGCCTTGACCATCTGCTCCTGTCCCACAGCCGTGCACATTACTACCTTCGCGTTTGGGTCGAGCTTTTTTATCGCCTTCAGTGCTTCGATGCCATTCATTTCAGGCATCACAATGTCCATGGTGACAATATCTGGTTTCAGTTGCTTGTACATCTCTACCGCCTGCTTTCCATTCTCGGCCTCTCCGGCAATGTCAAAACCTCCTGAGAAGAGTATATTTCTCAGGAGCTTCCTCATAAACGCCGTATCATCTACAATCAACACCTTAGGCATACCCTCACCTCGCAGCCTTTTTCATTATCTCACTCACGAGAGCCACACCCCTCGGTGTGAGCTCTATTTCTTTTCTTATCTTCACGACTCTCGCCAAACCCAAATCCACGAGCCTGTCATACATCCTGTTGAGCTCTTCAGTCGTAACACCAAGGATGGATTCAACACTCACCGAATCAACTCCCGTATAAACCATTGTGAGAATTTGCTCCTCAACCTCAGACAGCTTTTCCTTGGGCTTCGCCTTTTCAATGAATGTCTGGATGTACTCTTGGAGCATGTCCATGGTCGTTTCAGGACATAGAATGAAGCTCGTAATCACCTCCCCATTCTCCACGTGTGTGACAACGAGTACGACCCTCTGCTTTTTACCCACAGTCCTGATGTCCTTCTCCACTGAACCGAGGTTCTGAATGGAGATTCTGATTTGCTTTGAAGCTGACAGAAACCAAAGCGCTTCATCGGTTATGCTTAGGTAACCTTTCTCCCACTTGCTGTCACTCACAACGACTCCTCCGCGTGTTGCGGGAGAGAGGAAGTAAACTGCAAATCTGTCTGATTTGAGGTTAAATGCCAGATATTTGAATATCTGGTTCTGTCTGCTTCCAAAGTCTAGGTAATAATTGCCGTCCTTTTTTATTCTCAACGCATCTCTGCCCTCAAATTTCAGCCTTTCAAGGTCCTGAATCTCCTTGAATCGTATTGTATTTCCCGCAAAGGATATTGCATCCTTCGTTATCACGGCCTCTCCTTTTTTCCACCCGTTGTCGAAATACTCCACTGGTATCTTTAGCACTCTCTCTCCACTGCTCATATCCTACCTCGCATCACCTCAGTCTCTCTACCTCATCTTCACTCAAAACCTTGTTCAGGTCTATCATAATCAGCAAACCATCTGGGAGCTTTCCAACACCTTTGAGGAACTTTGCCTCATCTCTTGCAGTTATTATGTTCGGCAGAGCCTCGATGTCGGAGGTGGAGAGGTACTTCACTTCATTCACCGTGTCAACCATCATGCCGATAACCGCATTCTCGAACTCAACGACTATTATGCGGGTGTTATTGTCTATCGGCTTCGGCTCCATTCCGAAGCGTTTTCTGAGGTTGATTATGGTAGTTATTTGCCCCCTCAGGTTTATCACGCCCTCAACAAAATCAGGAGCGTTGGGGATTCTGGTTATCTGGCTCGGTCTTATAATCTCTCTAACCTGGGATATGTCAACGCCATACCTCTCATCACCGAGATTAAACACGATAACCTGAACCGTTTCATCACCCCTGATTATACCTTCCGTCTGCTGCATCGCATCACCCCCCAAAATTTAAAAAATCAAACTTTATCTCCTCCGTTCGCCATCGTTTTGGCGTAGTC
>NZ_JACDNT010000056.1 GCF_017656475.1 Archaeoglobus sp. | reverse complement strand
AGAAGAACGTGGAGGACATGGTAAAATCTGGAGCGAGGTTTGCAGTTTTCAACTGTCCCATGTGCTACGTTGCACTGGCAGAAAGAACTGCAAAGGCTGGACTGATGCCAATTCTCGTCAGCGATCTGTGCAGGCTTGCAGTTGGTGAGATGCCAAAAATTCCGGGGCGTGGTTGAGATGTACGAGGAGCTTAAGGCAATTGTTGGCGAGGAGAATGTCTCAAAGGAGCCAGAGGAGCTGTACATTTACTCCTCAGACCCAGGAACAATGCCGCCAGTTAAGCCGGATTACGTTGTGATGCCGAAAACGACTGAAGAGGTGCAGAAAATCGTTCTGCTGGCAAACAAGCATAAGGTTCCGGTTGTGCCGATGGGAGGAGCGTTGTCGCTGAGCGGTTTGGTCAGGCCTCTTAGGGGCGGGATAGTTGTTGACATGAAGAGAATGGACAGAATAATCGAGGTAAATGAGAGGGCGAGGTACGCTGTGGTCGAAGCAGGAGTGAGTGAGGGCAGGCTCAAGGCCTACCTCGACAAAAAGTATCCTTCTCTCCGCATTTCAACTCCAGACGCGCCACCAATAGCCACCGTTACCGCCAACGCCCTTATTCACGGATCCGGCAGATTGTCCCAGATCTACGGCTTTCATTCGGAGATGGTAACTGGGATGGAGGTCGTACTGCCGACAGGGGAGGTATGCAGAGTTGGTTCGTGCAGCGTCTCCCCCTACTGGTTCTCCCGCTCCCCCTTGCCCGACCTCGCAGGACTCTTCATCGGCTGGTTCGGCAGGACGGGAATCGTTACCAAGCTGGGTATCAAGCTCTTCCCCAAGCACCGCTACAGAGATGTGATGATCTTCGTAACCGAGAATCCATCTTATGTGAGCGATGTGATATGGAAAGTTGCCCACACGGAGATGGCAGAGGATATCACGGTGTGGGCGCAGCCAAAGCCTGAGTGGGCCGAGGGATTCCAGCACACGACGATATATGTAACAGCGGACAGCGAGGAGGAACTTGAATTCAAGGAGAAGATCATTCGCAATGCCCTGATGGACTACATAAAGCAGAAGGAGGGGGGATTTCTATACCTTACACCCGCAATGAAGGCGATGTTCCTTCAAGAGCCGATGTCCCAGCTTGTCAGGTTTGCAGACGTGAGAAAGGGAGGGGGATTCGAGTACGTTGGGGCAATTCTGCCGGTTGATCTGTTCGATGTTGCTTATCAGAGAGGTCTGGAGATCGTGGAGAGGCTGGGGGTTGACTGGGCCTTCAGCATACGCATCATCGGCAGATCGCACTGCATGATGTTCGCCTATGCCTATCCTTTCAACAGAGCAGATGAGGAGGATGTTGAAAGGGCTAGAAAGGCTCTGCATGAAACCAACAAAGCTGTACTGGAAATGGGTGGAATACCATGGAAGGCTGAGGCTCCAGCGCAGCAGCTGATACTGGAAAGTATGGATGAAGGGGCGAAGAGGCTGATAAAGAGTGTGATCGAGATGCTGGATCCCAATGGCGTAATGAACCCCGGAAACTGGGAGGTGAAATGATGATGGAGAAGGTCAATTATGCTGAAATCGTTCACCGCTGCTTCAGATGCGGATACTGCAAATTCCCGTCAGACTACTCGGAGATCAATTGCCCATCGTATGCAAAATACCGCTTTGAAACCTACTTCTCCGGCGGGAGGATGTGGCTGATAAGAGCGTGGATGAACAACGAGATAGAGTGGAGCGAACATTTGGGGGAGATAATGTACTCCTGCTCCACATGCAGAAACTGCGTTGAGCACTGCGTTTTCAAATTCAACGAGCAGCTCGTGGATGTCTTCATCGCTGCAAGAAGCGACATGGTTGAGAGGGGACAGGTTCCGAAGAAGGTTGGGGAGTTCTTCAGCAATCTCGCAAAGTTTGGCAATCCCTGGGGCTACGCTGCCAGAAGGCTTGAGTGGGTTGGAAGGGATTACGCCAACAACGAGTTTCTGCTGCATGCAGGCTGTGTGGCTACCTACGACGACAGGGCAAAGAGGTCTCTGAAGGCTCTGCTGGAGCTGCTCGATGCTGTGGGTGTGGATTACGGTGTTTTCAGCGATGAAATTTGTGAAGGGAATGAGGCAATGGTCATGGGTGAATTTGGCTTATTCGAGCAGCTTATGGAGCAGAATCGGAGAAGATTTGAGGAGAGGGGCGTGAAGAAAGTTTTAACCCCAGATCCACACGCATTCAACGCCTTCAAAAATTACTATGGTATGGATGCAGTTCACCACACCCAGCTCCTCTGGAATCTTGTGAATAACGGAGAGCTGAAAGTTAGGAGGGTTAAGGAGAAGCTAACATACCACGATCCCTGCTTTCTCGGAAGGTGGAATGGCGTTTACAAAGAGCCTAGAAAACTGCTGTCGAGAATTGGAAGTCTTTACGAAATGCCGAGAAACCGCAAAGATTCCTTCTGCTGCGGAGGAGGAAGCGGAAATTTCTACACCGATTACCTTGGTGGTAAAGATAGCCCAGCAAGGATTAGAGTTAAGGAGGCTGCCGAGACTGCTGAAATTCTTGTCACGTCCTGCCCGGTTTGCCTGATGATGCTTGATAATGCTGTAAGTGATGAGGGGCTCGAACTGGAGGTTAGAGACATCTCCGAGGTTGTGCTTGAGGCTTTGAAGTCATAACAAATCTGACTCAGTTGTACTGCTGCCGAAATTGAGTTTCACGTAGGGTCAGCTCACCTCTACACTCTTCCTATTTTTAAGCAAAACCACACCCCAAAGTTCTCGGCAAAGCGCTCAGAATTCTCGGTATGCACCGGAATAATCTTATCAGGGTCGATCTGCTCAATAATCCACCTCAGATCGTCTTTCGATGCATGTCCCGAAGCGTGGTAGCCCTTCACGAATCTCGGCTCTGGCCTTTCACCTTCAAAAACCATCTCGAATCCGTAAACCTTGAAATTAAACGTAGCAAGCCATTTGTAAAGCCTGAGAAAGTCGAACTCATGTTCCTCGCTATGTGCCTCGCTTGAAGAGTAAACGTAAGCTCCACCTTCAGGCTTGATATCCAGCAGGTGCTTCATGTCATAGAAAGAGAAGCAGAGGATGTAGCCATCAGGATTCCGCCTTATCTCCACCGGATCCACGTAGCTCTCGCCCCAGTTTTTCATCACGATGTTGGTCTCCCACTTGTCCCTCCTGTCTTTGAGCTCCCTGTATATCCCGACACCATCCATCCTGCTTACACCATCTACCAGTTCTATGGCGTGGAGCATGTAGGCGTCTTTAGCTGTAACAACTAGCTGTCTTGACGTCTTCTCAGCAATTTCCTTGAAAGTTTCAAGCCTCTCAAAGTTTCTGGGAGAGAAGTCCGCTATAACCAGACCTTTGCTTTCTTCAACAGCCTTCAGGCAGTTCTGGTAAACGTCATTCTCTGAAACGTTAATGTCCTCTCCTCTGCCAGCTCTAGTTCCCTCGATGATAAGAGTTGAAGCATCTTTCGCCCCTCTAACGAATTTTCTGGTCTCATCTCCCTTCTTTCCGTGAAGCCTCATGTCTCCAGTGTAGGCAATGGCCGTATCGCCGTAGAGGATGTATGCGGTGGCCCCGTAAATTGAGTGATCCACCTCAAACGCTTTCACGTCAAATGGGAGTTCTCTGTCACCAATGCAGCAAACATCCCCAGCTTGAAGCTTTTTCGCATTCTTCGAATCCTGCCCTGGTTTGAAGCAGAGAAAATCCCTAAGTTCGTCGCTGATGTTATCCGTGCAGATAAAATCTCTGCCCTGATAGGGCTTCCCGTAGGGAGTTTTAAGAACCCTGCTGTCCTCACCGAACTCTTTTGGGGAGTGGTAAACGACTTCACCACCAGCTCCCGGCCTTCCAGAATCCCTCATCGCCTTCAAAATTGCGAGGGTTGTTGCTGATGCAACCAGTGGTATGGCCTCGTGCAGATAACCAGCATTTCCGCAGTGGTCAAGGTGGGCGTGGCTGAGCAGAACCGCCTCAACATTCAGTTTTGGGTACTGGGATACATCAACATCTGAAGGGATGAGATCAGAGCGATAGATGTTGAGTTCCGGTATAAGGCCTAGGTAAAGAGGGTCGTGAATTCCCCTGCCACTTCTCTCACTCAAAAATTCGGCGAAATACTCTCCATACTTCGCAAAGTTCATGCCAAAATCCAGAAAAACTCCTCTGCCATTCTCCTCAACATAAATCTTGTTCCCGCCTATTGTTTCGGCTCCATCATAAACGGTTACATTCACTCTTCCACCTCCTCAAATCTGCAGACTGAGGAGAAATAGCTCTTCAGGTCGCTGAAGGATGTTCTCACATCCGAAGCTTTCTTCGATGCGTTTCCAACGTGTCTGAACAGCGTTTCCAGATCATTCTCAAGGTTCTCTATATACTGCCCCATCTTTCCAAGCTTTCTCTGTATCTCCTCTGCTCTCCTCGAAATCTCCTGAACCCGGATCCTTGCTGAGATCAGGCTTAGATAAGCGGGAAGAACTGAAGGGGAAGACAGGATAACACCCGCCTTTGACGCCTCAACCGCCAGATCCGGCTCCTCAGAAATTATGTGGTAGAAAATTGTGTCGGAGGGTACGAACATGAGGGCGAAGTCGAGAGTGTTTTCTTTGCCGACGTACTTGCTCCTTATATCTTCAACATGTTTTCTCAGGTCTCTTACGAAGCTGTTCCAGTGCTGCTTTTTCTCAGCCTCACTCTCAGCTTCAGAATACCTCTTGAAGTTCTCCAGAGGGAACTTGGAATCTATGCAGAGGAACTTTCCGTCCTCGACAAGAATGCACGCATCCGGAATCCCAACTCCAATATTCTTCTGAAACATGATCCTGTTGGCAGGAAAAATGTCCTTCAGAAGACTTTCGAGCTGCATTTCACCGAATTTGGCTCTCGATTGCTTGACCTGAAACATTGATTTAAGGTCGGATGTTATGGCTTTGAGATCTGCAGAGGCTTCGCTCAGTTTTCCAAGGTCTTCCTGAATTCCGAGCTCCTTGAGGGAGGTTGCAAAGGCTCCCTTTATAACCTCGGAATTCTTTGTGAGGGCTGAGGCGAAGAGGCTCTCAAACACACTGCCTGAGCTCTGAAACGTTTTCGAAACAGCACCCTCAACAATGGCAGGGATGTTCTGGCTGACATCATTGAACTTCTCCTTCAGAACTGCAATCTCTTCCCTCTGCCTTCTGTGGATGAAGTAAATTACAACCAGGAGAACGAAAAACAGAGAGAGGGTAATCAGTTCTATCACGCTACCACATCCCCATAAACCTTAAACCGCCTTCTGCAGCTCAAGACCAGCACCCCCCGCACCCTTAACCAGAAAAACACCGAGGGGTGTTAGTTCAATCCTGACGTTCCTTCCAACCTTTACCTTCCTCACTGCACCCATTCTCTCCAGTTTGGCTATGTGGTGGCTCAGCCTGCTTCTCTCCTTGAAGAAATCCTCGCTCTTTCTGTCCAGTCCCGGATTCAGCCTTTTAATCAGTTCATCAAGAGCATTCACTCCACCATCTATGGCCGCGAGAATCTCAATCTGCTCCTTTGCAGGAAAATCGACTGGAAGTGTTGGGATCTCTATAACTTCTTCTATCCCGATCTCCTCTTCATTCTCGTTGTACTTGGGTATGGACGTGAAAATTCTTGATTCGGTAACGCATGCGGCAATATATCCTGCTATGGCGAGTGAGCGGAGAGAGCCTGATGCGTTGATTATAACCTCCCTCCCCTCAGCTTTCTCAGCTCCGATTATTTCTATGAGCTGCATTGCAGCCCTGATCGCGTTCCTCTTGTCAACCCTTGCAATCTCAACATCCCAGACGACCTCAAGCTCCTTCTTTAGCTCTTCAGCTGTCTTTCTTGCCCTCTTTTCTCCGGGAAGCTCTTCCTCTCCAACAAAAAGGATGATCTTTGTGACTGGCAGCTCCCTCAAAGCTCTTACCGACTCAAGAAGTCGCTCCTTGTGGTGGCCGACGAACACTAATTGGGTTATCACAATAGTTGATAGATTTCATAATACTTAAGTTTTTTGTTCAAGCATTTCAACATTAGGTGGAATGAAGCCATTTGAGTATTTTATTATATAATCCTACCAAAGTATTCCATACAGTCCCTAACACTCCGATAACTTTAGCAATGATAATTATCGGGCCTATAATTGTTGCAAGACTTACTAAAATACCAAAATGCAGGTATATTACGTATGCTGCCAATATAATTAGAACAATTAGCAATCCTACAATCAAAATATTTTTACGCTTATGTCTTTCTCGCTCTTTTTCGAGGAGTTCACGAAACTCTTTATGTATCTCTTGCCTAAGTTTCTCCCTCTCTTTTTCCAGAAAATCTCTTTTAGCTTTATCAAGTAGTTCAGTCGGCTCTAACTTTCTTACATTCTCTACATATCTCTGTACGTAAGTGGACCCCACAATCTTTCTAATAGTGTCTATTGATATAGCCGGGTCATTGATTAATGGTCCTAACACTGAAATCCCCAGTAAGACTTGTTCAGCGTCTATACCATTTCCAGAGTCAATAATCAACTGCAACTTTAAGAGCTCCGTTAGAGTCTTTGAAACGTCAGCTGAAATAAATGGTAAGACCATATCAAACCAATCACTAACAAATACCGAGACTGGTAAATCTTTTCCAAGAAGTGTAGTTTCAGCAAAGATTAATGTTCTATCACGAGTTAAAAACCAGTATCTAGGTCCAATTAGCTCATATTCTGCGTCATTTTGACGTAGTCTGTCAACAAAAAGTATATTTATAGCGTCATGTCTAACCGCTGATTCAATTTTCTCCGAGTTTGCAGTTTTTACAACTTCAAGAACTTTATGGAATTCTTCGTTTTCTAGACTGATTTCACTATCATCTAGCAGAATTCCAAATTTGTCTTTTAATAATTCAGTAAAATTTTTCATCTCTGATAGAAATACATTCCAAGAATAACCAGCATGTTTTTCCTTCCTTTTTAAAAATGTTTTTAGAAATACATCATCTACCAACTGTTTCACGCGTTTGGTCCCTAGGTTTGTTAGACCTAAAATCTCAACTTTGTAGTAAGAGTAAAGATGATTACTGTACTCTAGTCTCCGAAGGAACTCCTCTTTCGTATGTGTTGTTATCGATAATTTTATGCCCAATTGAGAAGTGTATTTAATTACATCTCTCACTGCATCATGAGCTTCATGCTCCTCACATAGTAGTGGTATTATTATATTTGTGTCTAAAAAAACTGTTACATTTGCCAAGCTCTCTTTCTGCAGTTTTTTTAGTCCTGGATCTAAATTTAATATTTGTATTAGATAATATGTTTGAGCAATAGATGAGATATATCTCGCTATTGTTTCTTCTTTCGATGCCTTCTCTAGAAGTTGTTTAATTGTGAGTTTTATAACTTCTTTTAAATTTTCGTCTCTAATATCTGAGACAGCATTATCTAAGATTACTTCACATCTTGGAATACTCCTATCCATACTGTGAGTTAATAATAATTTAGCACTTAATGATCCCCATCTTTCAAACACTTCTCCCAAAAAACTATATAAACAACGTTTTACAATATCAATTTCTTTTTTAGATGGATTACGTTTAATATTCTTTTTAAATATTTTAATAAATATATCCTCTGCTTTTGATTTTACTTCGTTGTGTTTGGTAAGTATTTTAGTTATCCTATTAATTCCTTGAGTTGTCAATTTGTAACGTTTTTCTTGCTCGATAATATCTTTTTTTACGAGTAATCTCCTAAGAGCCTCTTTTACGATAAAAGGAGGTATGTTTTCAAAACCAAAAGTCTCCTTAGTTTTGTCGATTATCTCTGTCTCGCTTAATTGTGTGTCTCTATAATACCGCAACGTGAATAACAGTATATACTCCCATCCCAATTCCCGGATTTTAGAAAAATCATTGCCAATATCAAGTGCAAAGGATGCTAATTCTAGCATTTTTAAGGTATTTGCTGGTATATTGACGAGATTACTATTGGTAGTCTCCATGTCAAATAATTAACTTTTCTCAGTTTAACTTTTACTACAAAAACTATGAGACCTGTCCACATCACAACTAGTATTGACAACTTACAGAACAGATTCAAGTTTTTCAGTCTATTTGCTATTTCCGCATCTCCCTGAACAAACTGCTTCTCAGAAAGTAAATCAGAATGAAAA
>NZ_JACDNT010000055.1 GCF_017656475.1 Archaeoglobus sp. | reverse complement strand
ATTCTCGCACTTCCTGTTGGTTATTACGTTGATAAAAGGGGTTTTAGAAAGGCTGCCCTGCTTGGGAGTGCATTTTTTGCGGTCTTCGGCGTTCTCAGAGTCTTTGTCGCTACATTTCTTTTGCTCCTCGTCTTCCAAACCTTGGCTGCCGTGGGGCAGCCTTTCAAGGACACTCCTGTAAAAATAATCGTGGAAATAGTCTTCACTCTCTCTAAGTATCAGCATGTTATCAGGTGTCAATTCGGCAACCGAGTGGGAGACAGCCTGGATGGCATATTGCATCAGGAAAACTTGTATGTGGGGAGGGCCGCTATGGCTGGATATCGCCGTTTGCGCGCATAGACATATAAAATCTTCCTGCTCCACACCCCCAATGAATTCTGCAAGCTGCCTGAGTCTTTCCCCTGCATTAACGTTATAAAAGTGGGTGGGTATGAACTCCGCATCGCATTGCAATGCAACGCGGGCAAATTGAGGGGCCGTTGAGAGCAGGCTTAGATTGCTGGTTTCCGAGTTCGCGTTATAAAGCATCCTTAGTAGCTCCTCCCTCTCTTCAGGTGAGAGGTCCAAGTTTACTATCTCTCTGCCCCTACCCCTACCTGTGGGAATGAAGTTGTAGTGCATGAACCAGTCTACACCGAGCTTTCTGCAATGTCTTCTTGCAGCCGGAGTAATTCAGTATGCGAATCAGGAAGCGTTTGACGAGCACCTGAAAGCCTACAGAATGCTCAGCAAACCCCTCTTCCTCTCCCCCGACACGAACGTTCTCTACCACCGCTTCCTCACCAACTCCTCCACCATTGATCTCCGAGAGGTCCTGCTAGTGGACACCGTGAGGGAAGAAATCGAAGCCTCCCTGAACTTCAAGTACACTCCTGCACAGATAAGCGAGATCAAGAGGGGTGCCAGATACCAGCAGTTCCTTCTGGATGAGCTCGTAAACAGGAGGATGAAGAAGTCTAGGCTTGCCTGCATAGCCCTTGCAGAATACAGGGAGCTGAGAAGGTACGCTGTTGAGATTGAGGGTGTGGAGCGATCAACAAACGACAAGGAGCAGACTGACCTGATAATAGCCAAAACCCTCAGGAGGTTCGAGAAAGAGAGGGCTGCTCTGCCGGTGATGCTGACAGCCGACAGGCAGATGGCCGATTTGTGTGAGGCTGAAGGAATAGAGCACTTCCACTTCACTTTACCTCATGCCGTCCAGGCAGACTTCTGCTCCAGTAGATCGATGCGGAGGATGATCTACAACCTTGCAATGGTTTTTGGCGTTATAAGGCTGAACAGCGTTGTGGTATTCGGAGAGTTTAAGGGGAAGAAAAGGATAGACCAGCTAAAGCTAAGATTTCTCGATGAGGAACTCTGGAAGGGGTTTGAGAAGCACCTCCGCATGTGCAGGAGGCTGATGAACCTTGGAATCAGGCAGTGAAGTGTATAAGTTCTCGGCCAGGAAACTTCAGCGAATCCGCAAAAGGGCAAGAGAAATCAGCTCTTTCGATGTGAAGGAAGGATGGCAGAAGTCCCCCGTAAGCCCGATGGAGATTGTAAAACTCTTCAGCAAGTTGAGGGTTAAAGAGGGGTTTGAATTAGTAGCCTACGTTTTCAGAAGCGACATGGGAGGAAACGGAGTTGTATGGGCAGTTCCCGAAGGCTGCTTTCCTGATGTTGAGGAATGTGAAAAACTGGATGATGCGCTGGGAGCACCCAAACCCGCTGCGCCATCTCACCGTTCAGCGTTGTTGAGATGGACCACTCTCCGGAATCCTACATCCAGAATTCAATTTTTGTCAGGGAGATTCTGGAGTTCGGGGCATACTGGCACGGCCTGAGCTGGAGTCTGCACGAAATAATAGACAGCAAACCCCATGATCTGGAGTGGCATGAGGACGTTGAAGATTTAAGTCCGAAGGTCGTGATGGGCGAGAAAGTTAAAGTTGAGTTCTTCACGCTGAGCGAGTTCCTTGGAAGGGCTGTTTACAGGCATGAGGATGTCTATGAAGGAGAGATGTTTGAAAGCGATGTAAGTGTGGTGGCGAGTGGAGAGGGAGGATATGTGCTCTAAAATAAAGGCAGTAATCTTTGACTTAGACAACACCTTAGTGGATTTTGTAGATGCGAAGATAAAAGCCTGTGAGGCTGTAGTGGAAGGGCTGGGCTGCGGAGATGCGAATGAACTGCTGCAATACTTCCTCAGATGGAAGCACGGTTTTGAAAGCCACGAGAACATAGCTGACTACCTCAAGGATAAGAGAATTTACAGCGAAGAGCTCTACAGAGAGTGCTGCAAGATTTATGATAGAGTGAAGCTGGAAAGCATAACACTCTATCCAAGCATCAAAGAGGTTCTCGAAAACCTGAAACAAAAAGGGGTTAAGCTGGCAGTCGTAACGGATGCGGAGAACGGCCATGCGATTTCAAGGTTGAAGAAAGTTAGTCTAGAGAAATACTTCGACGTTGTTATTTCTGCTGACATGACCGGAAAGAGGAAGCCTGAGCCCGATTCACTGCTTCTGGCCCTCAAGAAGCTAGGGGTTAAAGCTGAAGAAGCTGTCATCGTTGGGGACAGCTTGAGGAGAGACATCGAAGCAGGAAGAAGGCTTAGAATGCTTACAATTTATGCAGCATACGGAGACAGGAACTTCTTTGAAAGCAGAGAGGGAGAGGCTGATTTTGTGGCAAAAAGGCCTGAGGAGATCTTAGAAATTCTGTTGTAGTTCCGATTATGCACACCTCCGCAAGCCTCCCACACGAACTTGCGGAGGTGGTGAGATGAGGAAAGGTGTTTGGTTTGAGATTTTGCTGGACAGATGCGGTCTTGACAAAGCGGTTGTCGAGAGGGTTGTTGCAGAAAGGCTTGGCAATGGGCAGGTTTACACACCTGCCACCGGTCCAGTCCCTCTGAGCTTCCATGCGGTTACGAGCGAAAACGGCAGTTCAGCAATTCTGCTCTGCTTCACCAGTGAGAATGCGGAGCTGGCAGTCAGAGCAATCAAGGAACTTCAGAGCTCTCTGCAGGAAGAGATTCAGGAGCTTTCAAGGCTGAAGGCAAGGCTGCAGTTCCTGAAGTCAGACAGGGAGGTTTTCGCCAGAAACGGCATAGAGGTGATCTGATGATCGAAGACCTCTACCACATTTTTGAGGAGACCAAGAAGAAGGTAAAGGACAGAGGTGTAAAGCTAATCGATGATGCAATTGCCATCAGAAGAATCCAGAGCATCTCGACAGATGGGTGGAAAACAGAGTATTTCTCTTTGCTTCTGTCGGAGAACCCCATCGTTTGCCTCTACACAGACGGCAGAATCTACGTCTGCTTCTGCGGTGAAGACCTCCTTCTCGATTTAAAAGATGAGGCGGTGAGAGAAATCCACTCAATTCTTGAGGGGTGGTAAGTTGTCGGAATTCAGAAGGGCTGACACTGTGTACGTCAAGAAGTTCACCAGAAAATACAGGATGCTCGTGATCAGAGCTGAAAACGCCTACAGCGTGCTCAGTCTGAACTCCTCTTCTGGCAGTGCAAGGCAGTACACAGTGAAGTGGGATGGGGAGAGGTGGACGTGCACCTGCCCTGATTATGCTAAAAATGGCAAAGACCCTGCCTACACCTGCAAGCACATTGAAGCAGTCTTTCTCACAGCAGCGAAGATGAACGAGACTGCTGAGGTGGAGGTTAATGGGAGAACAAGAGGCAAGTCTTAATATCCCACCTTTTTTATTGGTACTGTGAAACTCTATCTCGACACATGCGTTTGGTGCCGACCCTTTGACTTCCCAGACGAAAGAATTCTGATCGAATCCGATGCGTTTGTAGAAGTCCTGAGAAGAGCTGATAGGGGAGATTTCAAAATTATCGGTTCAGCAGCTTTACTGGCTGAGATCGAGTTCATATCCTCTCAGGAAAAAAGAGGGGCTGTTGAGGCGTTGATACGGAAAGCATGCTCAAAAATTCTGAGAATTGACGAGGAAACAGCAGAGCTCGCTGAGAGAATAATGGCGGAATGCAGGGTAAACGCAATGGATGCTGTTCACATAGCAATCGCAGCCAAAAATGCCGACGTCTTTGTTACAGTGGATGATGAACTCCTGAAAAAGTCTGGATGTCTGAAAAAGTTTATAGGTGTTAAAAACGTAGTAGATGTGATAGGGTATGAAGAGTGAAGAGGTAATGGTGAAAGCCCTCAAAATCCTGGAGAGGGAGTTGAGCAGTGAAGAGTTTCTCATCTATCTGCAAACGATAACAGAGAGGACTGGGGACTCTGTTAAGGAGTTGAGGGACAAAACTGGCAATCTTAGCCTCGATGAAGTTCTGAAGCTTGTTAAGGAAAAGGCTTGACTCTTCACTTTGAGCTTTTATAGATTCTCAATGCTACTTTGGCTTCCCGAACAGAGTCTGGCTGTTAACATTTACCAGAAGATGAAACCAGTTTCCTGTAATTTCCTCAAGCCTTTTAACGTCTTTTCTATTCGCTAAATTTTGCATTGTGAGCCCTGAATTCAACTCCAGATTAACTCGCTGTTTTCAGATCTCTCAGGTCATTTTCAGATTGACCAGCATAAACTGGATTGAGACTGTACCAATGAAGCTTTTGCACTCCTAGATTTTTCTGCTGGCAAAATCATTCTCAGCCCGCCAGACCCCCAGTGAAGCGGGCTCTGAGCTCGCTGAGGAGGTGTTGTGATGCTTGGTGAGGTATCAACCAAAAAAGAAAGGATAAGGGAAGCGATGGAGACCGTTTTGAAAGCATTCGAAAGCAACCCTGAGAAAGTTGCCCTTGCCATTTTCCGGGGAAATGAAAAGCCATCAGACAGCTGGAGCTTCTTCAACCGTCTGATAATGCTGATGAACGAGACGAAGGATGCAAGAGGCTTCAGGCAATGGCAGAAGGTTGGGAGAAAAGTTAAGAAGGGAGCCAAGGCGTTCTACATCCTTGCCCCAGTCAGAAAGAAGGTTCCGGTTAAGGTGAGAAGGGTTGAGAAGGCTGTTGTAGAGGGGGAAGAAGTTACGATGGAGATTGAGGAGACGGTGATGGTTGAGAAACTTGTCAGCTTCAAGCCCATACCAGTTTTCCGCTACGAGGATACAGAGGGAGAGCCTTTGCCAGAAGAGAACTTCAGCGTTGAAATCCCATGCGAGTTCAAAGGCATAATTGAAGAACTTAACCTGAAGGTCGAGACTACAGCCTTCAGGAAGTACTACGGCACATACAACCTCAAAACGAAGGTCATAAAGCTCGCATCTCCAGAACTCATCGTCTTCCTGCACGAACTGTGTCATGCGGTTGATGACCACTTACACGGCATACAGGGAGGCCAGATTCCGCTGCAGGAGGTTGTGGCAGAGTTCAGTGCTGCTGTCATAGCTTACCTGCTTGGATATCGAATACCGCTGGGAAATGTTAAGGAATACATCGAGGGTTATGGCTTTGTTAACCTCTTCAAGGCCTTTGCGAGGGTTGAGAGGGTGGTTGGGTTTGTTGTTGAGAGAACCTCCAGAGAAAACATACACACAAGCCTGCTTCAGACGACCCCGAAGGTTTGAAGCTATTCCATTGCTTCCTTTATGCAGTCAATAAGTTCATTTTTTATTCTTCCATTTGCAAATTCTGAGACATCTCCATAGAAAATCCTGTAGTTGTCGATACAGCTGTCTTTCAATGGTATAACACTCTGGATGGACTTTTCAAGGTTTCTGAACTGCTCAAGCTTGGATGTCCTGTCATGCTTTAGTTTTGAGGAATCAAGTATCTGCAAAAACAAAACAGAATCATCCATCTCAACTACACCGTATCTCTCGTGGATGAAGTACTTGGATAAGGCAGAAACAAGGAATTTACCACAAATCTGAACGGGCTTGATATCGGATTCTTCAATCTCGATAATTACCTTCACCTTTCCATCTTTTAGTATGATTATGTCAACGTCAGCATATTTTGTTCCTCTTGATTTTAGATCGCTGCAGAATAAAGATACAAGCTGATCTCCACCACATGCTGGATCTTTTACGACTTCAAGCTCAGGGAAAGCATCGCTTATTATACTCCCGATATTTTTGTGCAGGTTGTGTTCCATACTTCCATTATGGCCTGTGGTATTTAATTTTACAGAATCATCTTAACAAACGCTCCGCTCACTCTTTAAATCCAAATTACAGCTAACCCAGCAGTGCAAAGAACTCGCCGAGTTCAGTCAGCCTGATAATTACGTTTCTTCCAACCTTTTCCTTTTCAATAAGCCCTCTTGCTTCAAGCTTGCTTACAACTCTCCTGTTGACTTTGTTCAGCAACCCCTGTTCTTTCCGTCTGCCCTCTCCTGAAAAAGAATAGATGTGTGGAAACTGCTTTTCGAGCTTCTCTGCCAGCTTACTTAGTTTCATGCCACGTTCCCTATGGAGATATAGAAGAGCATATTTCTCCTCCTCACTGATTTTAACAAACTCTAAGTTAGGAATTTCGAATATAATCGGTTTTTCGCAAACACTTCTGCCATAAATCCTCTCTTCCTCTTCATCACTCGCATATCTCTCAGCAAAGACGTAAAACATTCTAACTCCGTGATACCATCCAGTAAGAGCTGATGCAACCGAAACAAGCCTTCCGTGGGATGAGAGGTTGAGATAAACCTCGCTTCCAGCGCTCTTCTCTTCCACAACAAGCCTGGATATTGCTCCTACAGCCATTCTGAAGTCAAAAAGGTCTGCATAATGAACTTCCACTCCCAGACCGAGATTTTCCAGATCAGCTTTCACAACCTCTTCAAAATACCTCTGTTTCTCATACAGCTTGTACTTTTCCGCAAACTCTCCGCCTATCGTTATGATATGTGCTCTAACACCACCAAGAACTCTTACTGGTTCAACAGCAACGCTTCTCTCAAATCCGAGCGGGATGATGTGGACTTTTTCGATTGTTTTCATTGTTATTGATGTTATCGAAAACAAGTTTAAATAATTTTTTGTTAAGGTACAATATGAAGTCTGGGAATAGCAAATTCAATTGGAGAAGAAAGATTGAGAGTATGAAAAAGACTTTTGAAAGATTTAGAGAGGAAGTTTACAACTATACTTACGAGAAAGACATAAGAACAAGCTGCTATGGAGCCCTCGTTGAGCAACTTGATTACTTTATGGCAATAATTCCAACAATTCTTAAATCAGAAAACGGAAAACGCTGGGGTGGAAAGGCTGCAAAGCAGATTTACATCACAATGATTTCCACGATTGAATACACTATGAAAAAAATCGTAGAAAAATACCCAAGTTCTCCACTCCACCGCAAAGTCTTGGAATGCCAGAAAAATAATGGTTTTTCACTCAGAAAGCTTGTGTACCTCTCTGCTGATTTAGGATTATTAAACAGAACATTGAAAAGAGACTTTGAGAACATCATAGAGATAAGAAATCTACTGGTTCATAACAATGCCATCAGTGATAGCACTGGGTTAAAGACGATAGGTGATGTCAGCATTGAAATGAAAAAGGGAGAGAAAATTTCAATCAAGCTTCCAGAGCTTCTAGAGATCATTTTGACAGCAGTAGAGGTCTTTCACAGGTGGAACATTGAACTGGCAAAGAATTATGGGGTTGCTAAAAGGTGATAACATGACCTTGGCAAGGGTAGTAAGCGTGTTAGCTCAAATACCCATAGAAGTATGGGATAAGATAACTGAGAAGGAGCCAGAATGGCGAAACATGAAGGGTTACCTTGAAAAATACGGATTTGGTAGATTTGCTGTTCTGATGCTTGCTGCCGGTTTAAACGACTTCCAGCTCAAGGGGAAGGCAGAAGTTGCTTACTGGCCAAAGCTCAGAGAAACCCTCGAGAGACATGGGATTCAAGACTCTCCTAAGGACTTAGAGTCTATTCTATCTGAATTCTATAGGGATGAGAGGTTGCCAGAATTGAAGCTCACAAGACTAAACCGTTTTCTGTCAAGTAAGCTTGCAAGAAAGCTATGGAGTGCAAAACCTGATGAGGTGATAAGAGATTTTCTGAAAATCTGGTACGAGCTCGCCAATACAATGAGGCAGAGTAGGGATGCCAAAACAATTACCTTTGCAATGAAGTGTCTCGGAATAACGCTTCTAATGTCAGGTAAGACAGACTTCAGCTTCGAGAGAATTCCAATTCCAGTGGATTACAGAGTAAGAACCTTCACCGAAAGATTAGGATTAGGCGTAAAGGATGACAATGACGTCAGAGAATTCTGGAATAAAGTTTTGGAAGAGTTAAGAAAGGAAGTTCCTATCAATATGATTCACCTTGACTCTCTAATCTGGCAAATCGGAACTTTAAGTAAATATGAGATTTAGGGTGCTTACACAATCCTCAATCCAATCTCTTCTTTAACTTGTTCAAT
>NZ_JACDNT010000054.1 GCF_017656475.1 Archaeoglobus sp. | reverse complement strand
TATGCTGTACTACAACCGATTGAGGTGGTGTTTGTGTTAAGTGGACAGGTCCAATGTGAAAAAATGGAAAAGTTTTTATGGGGAAATCTGCATGATTAAAACAATGGTTACTGCTAACTCAAAAATTCTCCAGGTGAAGAACAGAAGACATGTTGCTATTGTTTACGTGAACGGAGGCGAAATTGAGGTTGTTGACTGCACGAACAGCGTAAACTGTCGCATTCAGGGAGTTAAGGGAGAAGGCTGTCCCAGCTACTGTCCATTTATAGCTGATGCTAAAAGGTATGTTCAGGGACTGAGAACGAAATACATGGTAGAGGTTTTGAACTCTGACACTTAGGTTTTTTCATGGAGCAGGTTTTCATCTACCTTACAGGCACTGCAGGGTCTGGAAAGACCTACATGACAAAAGCTATTGCGGATTGGTTTGATCTGAAGAAGCTTGACTATCTGACCGTGAACCTTGACCCTGGAGCGGACTTCCTTCCCTATTCAGCAGACATTGACGTCAGGGAGTGGTTCACTCTCGAAGACATCATGGGCAGATACAATGTAGGGCCAAACGGGGCTCAGATAATCGGTGCAGACCTCGTATCAACTCTTGTTGATGACATCAAGGATGAGATCCAGCTTTCATCATCTGAGTATGTTTTGATTGACACACCCGGTCAGTTAGAGCTTTTTACACTCAGAGAGAGCAGCAGAATACTCGTAAATGTTCTCAATCCTGAAAGAAGTGTTATGGTCTACCTTTTTGATCCTGTGGTATCAAAAACACCTTCAGGGTTCCTATCGATGCTGTTTATGGCTTCTTCGGCTGTTTTCAGGCTTGAAATACCGCAGGTGCTCGTCCTTTCAAAATCTGACCTGCTGACTGAGAGGGAGCTTGAAAAAATTGTTGAATGGAGCAGGGACCCTGAGACCCTCTATGACAGTCTTGATTTGGAGCGGAAAACTCTAAATCTTGAACTTTTCCTCCTGCTGAAGGATGCGGGCTTATTTAGACCACTAATTCCCGCTTCTGCTTTGACTGGCTATGGAATGGAGGACATCTACGATGCAATTCAGGAAATCTTCTACGGGGGAGATGATTTGGAGAGAATTCTGTTTTAGGGATTAACGACCGGAAAACAGTTTCCGGGCCTCAAAGCTTTTTTAACACTCTCCAGGACAAAAATTCTTGCCTTTCTAACCGCATTTTCCAGTGAGTTGTCCAATCCTAAGTAGCATGCCAAGGCTGTGCTGTAAACGCAACCGGTTCCGTGGATGTTCACAGGCGAGAAATCTGCAGTGACGGTGTAAATTAAGCCCTTCTCGCAGACGACATCTCTGCCTCCCAGCTCACCTCCCGTAATCACCACATTGCAGCCATACTTTTCGTTTATTTTTAGAGCAATGTCTTTGGCCTCTTCAAAGGTGTTTTTTGCTCCATTAACTGAAGTGAAACTCCTCGCCTCAGTCAGATTCGGTGTTACGACGTTAATGAACTCCAAGAGCATTCTGTAACCTTCGACACTCCCAATTTTTCCCCCAGCACCTGCGAAGATCACCGGGTCAAGAACCTTTGGTGCATCGAGCTTCACAATTTCGTCAGCAACAACCCTCGCAACCTCGGTTGAGGAGATGAGCCCTATTTTTACGCAGTCAATCTTTATGTCATCTACAACGGCCTCAATCTGTTTTTTGAGAATTTCGGTGTCGACTGGAACTACTGTCTTAGCTTCACAAGTGTTCTGAACAGTCAGTGATGTTACGATTGAAGCAGGATACAGCCCGATTGCCTTGGCAGTTTTTATGTCAGCATGCAGTCCGGCACCACCAGAAGGGTCGAGACCAGAAAAGGTGAGAATCGTCTTCATAAAATAAAAATTTAAAAGAGCTCGTTCAGGTTTATGATGTGCTTCCCGAGCTTTCCACCGTAGTTTCCGGCTGTAATCTTTACAACTCCCGGAATCTTCGTCGCTGCCAGTATACCAACCTTCGTAGCTTCCTTGATTGCATCAGCATTCAATCCATTGATGACGATCTCGTAGACAGCCTTCACACCTTCCGGAATCTGCGTTCCTTCAACCTGGTCTCTGATGCTCGGAGCGAACTTTTCGTTTGTTGAGGCCCTCAGGAACTTGTACTTGTTTGCCCCAACCTTCGAACCAGAAGCAACAATTCCACCTGGGAACGGTGTTATTACACCCTCAACGTCGCTTATAGCATCTACTGCAGCCTTTGCGGCTGCAAGAGCAGATGGCTGGGTTTCAGCCATTATGAAGAAGTTTCCTCCTGCAATGCCGTTGGTGTACCCGATGTCGTTCTCGATTATGAAGTCTCCCTCCATCATGGGCACTGCCCAGCACTTCCTACCACCAACCTCTAATTCCTTCTCGTATCCGTCGGCGAAGAATTTGAGCTTGAAGCCCGTGTCAAACTTCTCTTCCGCATCTGGCAGGCCGTTAAAGACGGCAGCAGTGGGTGCGGTAAGAACACACTGGCCAAGTCTGGCCAGAAGCTGCTCCTCAAGCCCCTTCTTGCTCATGTGGCAGATTTGAATGTAATAGCCAGGTCTCCCGTCGGGGGTCTCAGACGGTCTCGCCTTAATCTCGATTCCAGCTTCGGCGGGGCACATAATAACAGACGTACCGAACCCCGTGGCCTCATTAGCAGCTACCCAGGCCCAGTAATAGTCGTAGCCCGTTATCAAAACCCTTGCAATTTTTATGTCAAAGGCCTCAGCAAAAGTTTCCTCAACCTCGACACCATTCACTTTCATTCTATCACCTGCTTTTTGTCAGAACGTAGCGATTTAAATCTTTTTATTTTTGCAATTTTGGAATTTTTAAAGAATACGGGATTTTACTTGCTTTCACCGTTCTAGAAATATTCAACTAATCTTGCTCAGCGCTCCTCAATGAAATGATTCTCCCAAGACCTTCAGCGTTTCCCAGAACGGCAATTAACGCAAGCGAAATCGCGAGGGCGTTGAACACGCCCCCTAAAAATATCAAAAACAGTCTCATATCTCTTGTGATTGGAATGCTGAATGAACTTGGAGCATAAGTCCGCCTGTAAACGGCAACGTACTTGTCTCCGGTGTACGCAACTATAAACGACGCAAATGCAGCCAGAAAGCTATAATCCAGTAGAACCAATTTGTTTGAGAAATTGAGAGGGTTATGCAGAATACGATTATGAAATCAGCATACCTGTCCAGAACGCCGCCGAGCCATGCTCTGAAAATACCTATCAACTCTTTTTCGCAAATATCTTGTGTTGGAATTTGTTTGGATAATTAACTTCTTTTTTTCGCTTCAATTATCAAAAACGGCTTAAATAATACCCCCATATCTGTCTATCTCTCCCCTTTTAATTCTGGTAGAGGATATGGGCTTGCCGTCGTCCGCCATGATCCAGTCAACCCTCACTATGGTTATTTTTCTCTTTCCAAGTTCCTCCCTCTTTTTATTAATTTTCAACGCCATTTCGTATGTTTCCGGAGAGACGACGAGGTACTCAAAGTCAACATCGAGTGTTTTTCCGTACGGATTGGTTATCTTGACGATTTCCGGCTCAAAACCGTATTTCCTCAAAACATATCTTCGGACATTCTCCGCTCTTATCGAGAAGGGCAGAACGCTTCTGATTCTCCCTCTAGCCATTCTATCACTGGTGATCCCTATGGTTATATCTTTCCCTCCGAGCTTGATCGCCACATCTATGAGCTTTTTATGGCCCTCATGCAGTGGTTCGAATGTTCCCCCAAGTGCTACCTTCACGTTAGTTTATGGAGAGTCTGGAAATAAAAGGACTTCTGTCCTCATCATTTTTCCCGGTTGGAGGAGCTTAAAAGTGGCAAAGTGGTTTTGGTTTGACTTAAAAGATGCCTAATTATGACTTATTAACGTAACTGAGGTTAAAGAAATTAAAAATTATTTTTTAGGCTTCCTGTCAAAGTACGGGCTCTTGCCCGACGCTGACAGCGGAATTCCCATCACAACGTCGCTATCAATCATACCGAGCTTTTTGGCAGCGATTCCAATCCTGTACATTATTCTTGTGTCTATTCCAAGGACTGCTGCCACCTTAACCGCTGAACCGAGAGCGATGCCAAGATCAATCATTCTGAAAGCACAGTTCGGCCCTACAAAATTCTCCCCGTCCCTCTCAGCTTTCTTGAACTCTGAACAGCTCTCAAACCCGCATGCCTGGCAGTTAACCCCCACTGTCTTATCTCCCTTTGCACCTACAAGGAGTATTGCTTGGGATTTTCTCACGCTCTCTGCATCTCTGATGAAGTCCTTGTCCCCTCCTCCAGCCATTTTTTCCATCTGCACAGCAATTTTTTCCATCTCTTCTCCGTCAACGTAAACGATTTCGATTACATCCTCACCCTTGGACTTCGGAGCCGTTCTTGCGGATTCCGCCATCAGAAATGCGGCAATCTTAATCCCCTCATTTTTGAAGTCCTTTTCGTTGAGAAGCATGGTCTTAATTTGATTTAAAAAATAAAAATTTTTCTCAAATACCCAGATATGCCTTTTTAACCTCTGGATTCGCCATAACTTCGTCCGCTTTACCGCTGAGCCTTATTTCTCCAAGTTCTATGACGTAAGCCCTATCAGAAACTTTCAGACTTAAAGATGCGTTTTGCTCTGAAACGAGAACTGCAGTGTCATTTTTTATTTCCTTCAGCACCTCAAAAACGCTCCATGAAAGCTTGGGAGACAATCCAAAGCTTGGCTCGTCAAGAAGCAGCAGTTTGGGTTTTGGCATTAGCGCTCTGGCGATAGCAAGCATCTGCTGCTCTCCACCACTCATCGTTCCTGCTCTCTGGTTTATTCTCTCTCTTAAAACCGGAAATATTTCAAAAACGTACTCAAGCCTCTTCTTGAATCCGTCCTTGTCCCTTCTATTAGTGAAGTAACCGAGAAGCAGATTTTTGTAAACGCTCAGATCCGGGAAAAGAAACCTGCCTTCTGGACAGTGGGTTATGCCGATGGTAACAATTTCCTCCGGGCTTTTTCCTGCAATCTCTTCCCCGTCGAACCTGATACTCCCGCTCTTAGGCTTAATAAAGCCTGAAATTGTTCTGAAAAGTGTGCTTTTTCCCGCCCCGTTGCTTCCGATGATTGAAACGATTTCTCCGTAGTCAATCTCAAGATTCACTCCTCTAAGAACTTCGTAACTGCCGTAAGCAACGTGAAGGTCTTTGACTTCAAGCAACATAGCTCTCACCCAGATACGCTTTGATAACCCTCTCATTTTTCACAATTTCTTCAGGCTTGCCTTCCGCAATAACCTCTCCGCTCTCAAGAACGACTATTCTGTCGGACACACCCATAATAAACCTCATTTTGTGCTCGATTAAGGCTATTGTAGTTCCGTTATTCCTCAAAGACTTTATGATTTCCAGAATCTTGTCAGTCTCTTCCAGAGTAAGTCCGGCTGTAGGTTCATCAAGCAAAAGCAGTTTAGGCTTTGTAGCTATAGCAACAGCGATAGATAGCCTCCTCTGAGCTTCCTGCGGAATGTTTTTTACTGGAGTGAAGGCAAGCTCTTCAAGTTCGACAAACTTGAGGAGTTTCATGGCCTCTTCAAAAATCTCTTCCCCGTTTTTCTCTTTCAGCGCCTTAAAAATGCTTCCTCTGTACCATCCAGTGAGAGTTATGAGTATATTGCCGATTACGGGGAGATTAAAGTAAAGGCTGGTCGTCTGGAATGTTCTGTTTATTCCGAGTCTTACGATTTTGTGAGGTGGCATGCCTGTGATGGTCTTTCCCTTGAAAAGCACAATACCCTCATCAGGAGTGTACAGGCCTGAAATTATGTTGAAAAGGGTCGTCTTTCCTGCTCCGTTCGGACCGATAATTCCGAGAATCTCCCCTTCTTTGACATCAAAGGTCACGCCTTTCAACGCCCTCAGCCCCCCAAATTTTATCCCTACTCCTTTTACGCTCAGCATGTTATCACCTTACAGTTTCCCCATGATGGCCCTTTTTGGCAGCTCTCCTCCTTTTTCTGCTTTTCTTGAGTAGTAGGTTCCCATAACACCCTTGGGCATGAAGAGTATGGCCAGAAGAAACACTATTCCTTGGATAAGAACCGTATACTGGGCGAGCGTGAAGAAAACCTCGTTTATAAGCGTGACGACAGCTGTCCCGACAAACGGCCCGGCCAGCGTTCCAGCCCCTCCAAAGATAACTGCAGTGAGGAAGGCAAAGCTGTTGACGAAGCTCGTTATATCCGGGAAGATGCTACCGATGTAGGCAGAGTAGAACGCTCCTGCAACTGAGGCAAAGATGGCGCTGAAGACGAAAGATGCAACTTTAAACTTGGTCAAGTTAACTCCAGCGTACTCAGCAAGAAGCTCGTTCTCTCTAATTGCCACTATTATGCTGCCGAAAGGCGATTTGATTATAATCCAGTATAGAACGGTCATGATTACCAGAACTGCAAGCATGAGGTAGTAGAAGTTCTGGGTTCCACTGAAGCTGATTGAAACACCTCCAATCTCGATTGCCGGAGAGGGTATGCCAAAGAGTCCTCTGGGGCCTCTTGTAACCTCATCCCATTTGTCCACTATTTCGTAGATGATTACGTTGAAGAGCAGAGTTGCAATGGCGAAGTAAGCTCCCTTAAGCCTTAAGGTCATCAGGCCTATTAAAAAGGCAACCGCTGCCACAAAAGCAACTGCCACAACTAAGGAAGACCAGAATGACCACCCGTTGAGCACTAGCAAAGCACTCACGTATGCTCCGAGACCGTAAAACGCTCCCTGAGTAAGAGAAGCCTGACCTGTATAGCCGATTATGATGTTCAACCCCATTGCAGCGATGGTGTAGATTATGAACAATGTAGAAATTCTGATCGCGTATGATGAGCCGGTCAGCGGCAAAAGCAGTGCCAGCACCAATATTGTTGGGCAAACTATCTTCCAGTTCATGCTCTCCTCTCCTTTTTGCCAAACAAACCTTCTGGTTTGAGAATCAAAATTGCAACGAGAATTCCAAATGCGACAAGATTTTTCCATCTTATGTCAAAGTAACCGCCGTAAATGGATTCAACAATGCCGAGAACCAGACCTCCTGCTATCGCCCCAGGAATATTTCCCAGCCCACCAACCACGCATATTACGAAAGCCTTCAGGTTCAGTTCGGCGCCCATTATTGGATACACAAGGGTTATTGGGGCAATAAGTGCAGCAGCGAATCCCGCAAGTGCTCCGGCGATTGCAAAGGCTATCAGTGTAATCTTGTCGGTATTGATCCCAACCAGCCTTGCCCCTATTGGAGACTGAGCAACGGCTTCGAGAGCTATGCCGGTAATGGTTCTTTTCAGGAAGTAAAACAGAAAAGCTATGGTGGCAATGGATGATAGAAGGATAACCAGCCTCTGTGCGCTTATTCTTAACGCACCAACCAACACCATGTAATCAAAGGGAGTGTGAATGTGCTGGTATCTGGGACCGAAAACTGCAAGAGCAAAGCCCTCAAGAAGCATCAGCAGACCTATGGCAGCAATGAATGAAGTAATGTGTGGAGCATCGAGAAGCCTCCTGTAAACGAGCAAGTAGCTCAGAACTCCCACCAGAGCGGATACAGCAACAGCTGCCAGGATTGCAGCAATGTAGCTGATTTCAAGCATGTTACCTGCAATTGAAGCTGCCAGAAACCCTGCATATGCCCCGAGCATGTATCTGTTTCCGTGAGAGAAGTCCGGAATTTGCAGAATTCCGTAGATAATTGTAATCCCAAGAGCCGTCAGAGCGTAGATGAATCCGACTACGAGTCCTCCGATGAGTACATTTATGAAATAATTTATTTCAATCATCATTTTAAAGTAAAGATGAAGGAAGTATAAATTTCTTTTGGTTTTTTTCCAATTAGTGGTATTTGTTAAACACTTAAACTCCTAAAGGATGAAAATTCTTAGAATTAAAATTTTTAATAGTTATTTTGTTTTTCTTGCTGATGTGAACGTCATTTGATGCACGCTACTGGCTTGTTTGCATGAAGGATTACATCCCTCGCCACACTGCCAAACAGGAGCTTCCCTGTTGGGCTTCTCTTCCTGACTCCAATTACTACCATTTTGGCATCAATTTCATCCGCGAAATCCACTATGTCCTGTGCTGGTTCTTTGCCTCTAACAAGAAGATGCTTTTCCCCTTTTACTCCTTCTTTCTTCAGAATGCTGACAGCCCATGAAAGCGCCTTCTCAGCCTCAAAAACGTCCTCGTCAGTAGTCTTGCTACCTCCTGGTAAAGAGTGAACAACGTAAACCGGCATACCACGTAGCTCTGCCTCTTCTGCAGCAAATTTTAGTGTTCTTTCTGCTCTGTCCGATTTCTTATCTATTGCAACCACAATGGGCATTTTATCACCAAAAAAATAAAGTTAAAAAGTTAAATTTACCCCCAAACTTTGTTTCCGGAAGCGTCAGTGTAGTAGTATTCCTGCCCCCAGAACTTCGGATAGATTTCGATGTATCCTGTAACCTCTCCGTCCCATATCACAAGAGCGCTTCCGGGAGTGTTGAGCGCCCCTCTTGTATCCCATGGTGCCGCTCTGAGAAGCTGTGAGTAGATGTAGTTCGGAACTCCCATGTATCCGTCCATGGGCCAGACTTCGTTCTCCATAGCATCCATTATCGCGTCCGGGTCGAGAGAGTCTGCCTCATCAATTGCTTTCGCAAGGACCATCATTGCCTGATATTCGAGAGCGTGCTCCCACGTCACAGGATAGTCCCCCAATCTTTCTTTGATTCTACTAACTGTGACCTTGTATCCCTCAATCAGCGGGTCCTGGCTTATAACCTGGTTCCGATAATCACTTGTGACCTCAGGAAGCTTCACCAGAGCCTCCGGCGCTGAAGTTCCTGCAGTTTTATC
>NZ_JACDNT010000053.1 GCF_017656475.1 Archaeoglobus sp. | reverse complement strand
TGATAGATTGAAGCACAATTATTTATATGGTTACATGCTTATTCGGACACCCCCAATATAAGAAACGAAAATACTACAGAGCTCTTATAGCGAGGAAAAGTAAGTCTTAAATTAAAAAATAACTTTTGTCTTGGAAGGTTTGGAAGGGTTTCAACTTAGCGAAGTATTTTTAAAGGCTTAAAAACTCCCTTTTAATAATTTCAGCATCTTGCAAGACGGTGAAATACTGCAAGAATGGTGACATACAAATGAGCAAGGTTAAATTTCAACAAAATAAAAATCCGAGAGTATTAATTCTGTCCTTTGGACACAGAGGAGGAATGTTTCATTATACACTACATTTTGCTAGCGCTATTCAGCAATACTTACCTGATGCAGTTCTTATAGTTCGAAAACCAGAAAGAGATGACCTTATTATCGGTGAGTTTATTGCCAAGTTCAAGACCTTTCCTATGTTTGACTTACTTACAAGTCCAACCCCTTTCCACTTCATATGGCGCGTCTTGTACAACACTATCTCTCTAATTCGCTCTATTAAGGAAATTAAGTCTGGAAACCGTTTTGACGTCATTTTTGTACCCGCTCCTGGCTATCTATCATGGATCTTGCCGCTTGTATTCAGCGGAAAAATTGTAACAGTCATTCACGATCCAGAACCACATTTAGGAGAAAGAAATTTTTATAATAATCTGATTTTAAGATTATCTCTTATGTTCTCCGATGCCTTAATAACTCACGGCAACACTCTTAGAAAAGAACTTTTTGACAAAGGCATAAGGAAGAGAGTGTTTGTGATCCCACATGGAATATATAAGAGGTTTCCCAAGATTACAAACACGAGTGAGATAAAACCAAAGTCCGAATATAATTTGCTTTTCTTTGGTAGAATTGTCGATTATAAGGGATTGGACGTCCTCTTAAAGAGCCTCGATGATGTTAAAAGAAAAATATCAAACATTAAGCTGAGAATTTCTGGCAAAGGAAATATAGAAAAATATCGAGAACTACTAAATCCTGTTAAGGATTCAGTCATTATTGAGAATAAGTTCATTCCGGACAAAGACATTCCATCCCTTTTTCTATGGGCAGACATTGTCGTCCTACCTTACAAGGAGGGTACACAGAGTGGGGTTTTAACTCTCGCCTATTCCTTCAAGAAACCTGTGATTACAACCTCAGTTGGAGCAATTCCTGAAGTTGTTGATCATGGGAAAACGGGAATCACCATCGAACCGAGTGACCCAGTTCAACTTTCAGAATCAATTGTATACCTTCTCGAAAATCCAAAAATTGCAAAAAAAATATCTTATTTAGGTTACAAAAAAGGACAAAAATCTCTCAGCTGGGAAAGGATTGGAAGGAGATTATATTCTATTGTAGAGGAATTTTCGAAGGGCGTTAAGTGTTGAGAAAGTACAATCAATCAAACTTGGACACACAAATTTTTTAAATTTTTTACTATTAAATTTCCTTTAATCTTCTTATTCCAGCAACAATCCTATCAAACTCCCCTTTGGCAAGATGTTTTAAGAAATAAAATCCAAGTTTTGATAAATTACGTTGCATAAATAATAAAAAAGGTATTAAAAATATTATCGGGGGTAAATGTTTTTTAAACAATCTGTAATAGTGTTTATAATATAAAAACCCTCTCTGCTTTATTATAGCCTGTTTCACTTCTTTATAAAGATCAAGCTTTTTAGCACTTGCACCTTTCTTGTGCCAAATCTTTGAAGTTGGTACATACAATATTTTAAAACCCGCCTTCTTTGCTCGAGTATTAAAATCGTATTCCTCAACTCCAAAAAAGAAATATGGGTCGAGAAATCCAAGGGTCTCGAATAGTTCTCTCCTAAATAATGCAGAGGTAGACCAAACAAAATCTCTTTCTTCCACTCTAGAATCACCGTTATCTGGAATCCAGCCAACATCTTTTATCCATCCGACCCACCAGTAAATATATCCTCCCGCATTCTGGATTAGATTGGGATTATAGTAATCCAAGACTTTGGAACCAGCAATGCCAACTTTGGGGTCTTTCTCCATGACCTTCACAAGCTCATTGAGCCAGCTCTTATCAACTGCGACATCATTATTAAGGAGGAGAATGTACTTGAATTCTTTTTTGGGGTCTTTGTTAAGTATGTACCTTATTCCTATATTGTTTCCCTCGGCATAACCGTAGTTTTCGTCATTTTTAATTATTATTAGTTTCTTGTTAGAGGGGATGTTTTTGAGCTTACTCTCGTACTCAGGAAGTCCACCTCGCTCTGCATCCTCTTTCGTGTACTCTACAACATATATAGGTTTGTTTGAAGGGTCGTATTTTACGTAGGGAGATTTAACTTCAATTTGGCCGTCTGCATATTCTTTTATTTTCTCTATCGAGCCATCCATTGAAGCGTTGTCCACTACAACGATCTCATAGTTGGAGTAAGTGCTCTGATATATAGACTCTAGGGCTTCTATCGTGTCCTCCCAAGTATTCCAATTGAGAGTTATTATAGCGACCTTCGGATTATTATTTTTGGGATTCATAAATAAGGCTTAACAGAAGGAATTTTAAATCTAACTGCTGCAAAAAATCGGGAGCAATTATGCTCAGGTGTTCTACCCTATAGTCAAAAAGCCCAGAAAAATAAACTGGGTAAGGGAAATAAAAGAGAGGGAAAACGCATATTCATGAACTTGTGAAATTTGAATAAAATAAAGCACTTATGGGACTTAATGTTCTTGGAAACACCTATCTAAACCGAAAATTGGAGGAATATTGGTTGAAGTTTAACACTCACGACTTCGCTGGATCATAAGACCATGCCCCCTAATTCGAGAGGGGATAACACATTCGTTCCATATTGCTGAAAATAAGTTCAAATCGTTAGGGGATATAATGGGGGACGTTCTAGCCAAGTTTACTAGCCAAGTTTACCATAGTATAATGCCGGATGAGTTGGAAGTACTACCCCTAACCCATTACAAAACTAATAAATACAAAATAAAGTTTTTAAGCATGGCATATGGTAAAATAGAAAGGGAAAAGCGATGAAAATACTCCAAGTTGTTCACGGCTTTCCTCCAAAGAGCAAAGCGGGAACGGAAATTTTAACATATAATTTATCAAAAGAATTGGCAAAGAATCATGAAGTTCATGTATTTTATCCAAGTTACTCAAATAGAAAAACTTCCAAAATTGTTTCATTTAGGAGGGAAGGTGTTGTACATCACGAACTTATAAAGACAAGCGACCTATATACTAAGGTACTAAAGTTACTATCTTTTAATCCAAATTATGTATCACATGGTGACGAAAAGATTGAAAAAACCTTTGAACGAATTCTAGATGAAGTAAACCCAGATATAGTCCATTTCCAGCATCTAATTGGCTTGTCCATAAACCTACCGTTAATAGCAAAAGAGTACTCCCCCATAGTGCTAACTTTAAATGACTTTTGGTTAGTATGTCCCACCACTCATTTTCTAGATGCAAACCGAAATATTTGTACACATTTCTCTCCAGAGAAATGTTCGAAATGTGTCTCTAAAGTATTATTGGATGCAGGTTTTAAAAAGTTAGGATGGTCTCAGCCAAATGAGAACATCTTAGTTAAAGTTTTAGGGGAGATTTATGGGCTTTACGGGAAAAATAAAATCAAGAAAAGAGTATCCTCCATAAAAAAAATCATTTCGGCCTCTGATACAATAATTGCACCATCTAGAACTATACTGCATAAATTTATTGAAAATGGATTTATTGGAAATCGTGAATTGAAAAAATTAACACTCTTACATCATGGCATAGATATGAGTAATTTAATAAAAACTAAAAAAGCCTCTTCTAATAAAATCAGGTTTGGATTTGTAGGATATATGACAGAGCGTAAAGGTACACATATTTTAATACGAGCATTTAACGAATTAAAAAACACTAATGCCGAGCTAAGACTATATGGCACAATCAATTTAAATAACAGTTATCATAGATTTGTAATTAATGAAATTAAAAAAATTAAAAATCACAATCAAAATATCAAAATTATGGGTTCATTTAATGATATTAGGGAGCCATATTCCAATATTGATGTCTTAGTTGTTCCTTCTATTACTTACGAGGGTTTTGGGTTAGTCGTTCAAGAAGCTTTTGCTACGCGCACTCCTGTAATAGCTTCAGATATAGGTGCTCTAAATGAGTTTGTTAGACATATGGAGAATGGTTTATTGTTTAGAGTTGGAGATCCTCATGACTTAACCAAAAATATGAAGATGGTTCTTAAGGATCTTAGTTTAATAGAAAAATTTAGGGCCAACATAAAACCCCCGAAGAGTATAGAAGAGTATGCGAGAGAAGTCGAGAAAGTATATCAAGCACTCATCCAAAAGTAATAATTCCGTAATTTCTTTCCGTCGAAAATATAGAATCTCTACATGCTTAGTTATTGATTGAGACTATTTTTATAGAGGTAATTTTTAGAGGAAGTAATTTTTATAAACTTGATGTAACCAACTCTCAGATAGAGTCACTCAAAACAACTCAAGGAGGCAAGTAAATGGGATCCAATAAAAAGAATGCCTTAGGAGATTATTATGATATAAAATTCAAAAAAGAGTATTATGGAAAAGAAGCTGTTTTTTTAAGTTCAGATCCAAACCATTATCACCAGAAGATATTGAAGATTATAGAAGAATTAAGCCAAGATAAACCACTTAGAATCCTAGATGTAGGATGTGCTACAGGTTATCTTGGAGCAGCAACTAAGAAAGGTAAAAATTACGTCTGCGGTGTTGAAATTTCAAAAGAAGCTGCTAAAGAAGCAAAAAATAAATTGGATGATGTCGTTGTTGGCAACATTGAAGAGATAGAGCTCCCATATCCAAAAGAATATTTTGATGTAATAATTTGTTCTGACGTAGTAGAACACCTTTTTAATCCAAAAGAAACTCTAATCAAATTAAGAAGTTATCTTAAACCTAATGGGAAGTTGCTAATGGTAGTCCCAAATGTTGCATGGTACAGGGTAAGGTTAATGCTTCTCACAGGAAAGTGGGAATATAAAGAACATGGAATTATGGATTATGGACATATAAGGTGGTTTACTAAAGAGAGTGGAGTTAGATTGCTTAAAGAATCTGGATATGATGTAGAAGAAATCATACCGTATATAGTACTACCATCACCATTAAGCTTTGTAGACCACATTTTCATGAAACTCTTATCAAAAGTTAGTAGTAAATTCTTTGATACTATATTCTCCCAAGCATTTTTATATGTTGGAAGAAAAGGTGAGTAACATGACAAAAGAAATCAAAGTTCTGGTTATAGGATTAGATGGGGCAACTTGGGATCTAATCAGGCCATGGGTTGAAGAGGGAAAGTTATCAACGTTCAAAAAGCTAATGGAAAGTGGAGTTTGGGGGAAGTTGGAATCCACTATACCTCCTTGGACCATTCCTGCTTGGGAATCCATGAGTACAGGAAAAAGCCCAAAAAAACTAGGGTTTGCTACCTTTATGGTGAAGGATGGTTACAGATTTGTTCCCCACATCTTCAAGCACAAGCGACAAAGAATGGTGTGGGATGTGATTTCTGATGCTGGCCATAATGTTGTTGTGGTCAACTTACCGAATGTCTATGTAGCTCAAAAAATTAATGGGTGTATGGTTGCTGGATGGCTTTGTTTAGATAAGAATCGTATTTCATACCCTCCTGATCTGATTGACGAACTAAATGAGTGTTGTAATGGATACGAGATAGATATCTTTGATGTTGATTTTGAAAGAGGTCGAATAACTAGTGGTCCTAGAGAGAATGAATATCTAAAACGCTGTGAAAAATTATTAGAAAAACATTTCTTAGCTTTTATGTATCTACTGGAAAAATATGAGTGGGATTTCGGATTTATAGTGTTTGTAACCACTGATAGAATTCAACATAAATACTGGGATGGTGAGATTTTACTTGAGCACTACAAGAAGATAGACAAAAAACTGGAAAATTTAATAGGTGTGACTGGTAATGAAACTATCGTTTTTTTAGTTTCTGATCATGGATTTGGACCCAGACAATTTCAGTTTAACGTGAATGAGTGGTTAATAAAAGAAGGTTATCTAAAGTTAAAACAGAGCCAATACGAACATAAATGGTTATCTCTTGTAAAATTTCTGAAGAAAACTGGATTAATTATATTGGCAAGGAAAATTTTAAATGTTCTCCCTTCAAACGTATCCAAATCAATAAAGAAAAAAGTGTCACTTATAAAATTTGAAGACCTAGATATAGATTGGAGTAATACCAAAGCTTTTGCATACGGTGTTTTTGGTGACATATGGCTTAATGTTAAAGGAAGAGAACCCGCAGGAGTGTTGGATCAAAAAGAGTATGATAAAATTAGAGATGAGATAATCCAGAAATTAAAGGATCTAAAACCAAATGTACAAGTCTTTAAAAAGGAAGAAGTATACTCAGAGGCAAGGATTGATGACAATCTACCAGATTTGTTAATTTTGCCAACAAATGATGGCATACAAACAATCACTCCGAATGTTGGGTATGGAAGTATATTTACAAAAACAGATGGTGGAGATCATAGGCTAAATGGCATCTTCCTAGCTTATGGCCCTGGGATCAAAAAAGGTCAAAGGATTGATGCAAAAATCTATGACATAGCTCCAACAATCCTCCACATCTTTGGTCTACCGATTCCAAACGACATGGACGGAGGAGTTTTAACGGAGATTTTCGAAGAAGATTCAGAATTCGCCAAAAGAAAGCCAGAATACGTTGATCCGAGCTACTATGAGGAAAAGCGGGAAGGTGAAAAGCTCAAGAAAGCAATCAAAAACCTCAAATTGAAAGGAAAAATCTAAATTACCGGTTTAAACGATTTGAAAGCTCCTAATAATTTAGGCTCGTTCAAACAAACCTCCTCAAAATCCTCTTAACCCACGATAAATCCAAGCCCAACCTTTCCTCAATCGCTAGCATGATCATTATGTCCTCCCTGTCAAAGCTTCTCGTCAGGAGGAGTGAGAGGAAGTAAATGCTCAAAAAGGCTACAAACAGCAAAACCAGCGCTAAACTGCCTATGTGTAAGCTAAAAGCCTTTGAAATTAAGTAGACCAGTGCGGCCGTTGCCAGTGATGCTAAGCAGGGCTTGACGTAGTTTCTCGTGAACGGGTGTATTCCGTAATCCATGTAAAGCTTGGCAGACGTCAGCGCATTCCCGGTGGTGTAGGTTAAAGCTGACGCAACGGCAGCTCCGGTGATCCCGTATAAGGGTATCAGAACCAGATTCAAAGCGAAGTTTGTAATTGCCGCAATGCTGCTTGCGAGAGTCGGAAATCTCACGTTCCCGGTTGCAATTAGCGTCATACCGTTGGGCCCGAGCATGACGTGGGTGAAGAAGCCCAAAGCGAGAATCTGGAGTGCATGAGCTGCTGGAATGTAAGCTTCACCGTAAAGTAGCCAGAGGACTGCTTCGGGGAAGAAGAATAGAACGAGGAAAACTGGCAGAGATGTGGACATCAGCCATTTGGTTATAACAGCGTAAGTTCTCCCCATCTCTTTTATCTGGCTTCTCGCGTATAGCTGAGAGATTATTGGGAAGTAGATGAATATCACTGAAGCAAGGAAGTTCTGCATGGCTCCTGCAAGAGACCTCGCTCCGCTGTAAAGGCCGACATCTGATGAAGCGAGAAAGTAGCCAATCATGAGCGTGTCTGTCCAGGTTATGATCATCCCGAGTACGGACTGAAAGAGAAGTGGTAGGGAGAAGAGGACGAGGATTCTGATGTATTTGGATGTGTTCTCAGATGTCTTAAACTCCACAAATCTGAAGGTGTAAGCGAGGAGAACAATGCCCGGAATGATGTAGGAGAGAACGTAAACGGAAACAACCCAGTAAAAGGAGAGGGTGAGGATAACCACCACCACAATTAACGCAACCCTCAAGACGTTCGGCAGCAAATCGCTGAAAACTACCTTGACATCCACCCTCTCGTACACCTGAAAAACCGATACAAGCGTTGCGCTCAACACTGCTGCCGGAACAGCAAATGAGAACATTCTGAGTATCCACGAAACGCCGGGCATTCCGAAGAATTCTGCAATCAGATCTGATGAGACGAAAAGTCCGGTGGCCGCAACCAGACTTGCCACAACAGATATAAGCAATCCGGCCCTGAATATCGCTATCGCCCTCTCACGCTCACCCCTGCCAAAAAAATAAGCTGCCTGCCTTGTTAAACCCGCTGGTAAGCCGAGATTTGCAAGACTGCATGCAATCGTGAATACTGTAATGGAGAACGACAGCAAACCGAACTCGGCAGGGGTGAGGTACCTTATTACAATAATTCTCCCGATAAAGGCGATAAATAGGCCGAGCACCGAACCAATTAAGAATATGGCCGCACCCTTTACGACTCTTCTCAGGGAATCTCCCACGATATCGTCCACGTCCAGAGTTTTGTTGTGGTTTTATAAACTCTTGCCTCTGGATCTCTTATTCACGCTGAAGCCTATCCTGCAGGCGAGCTGAAACACGGCCCCTTCGCGCTTTTGGGTAAAAACACGCCCGTAATTGCTCTGCTTATCTCCGATGAGACATATGAGATCATGCTAAACAACATTAAAGAGGTTAAAGCCAGAGAATCTCTGGTTGTGGCAGTTGCAGATGAAGACGACGCAGAAGTTGAGAAATACGTGGACTTCGTTATTAGGGCGCCAAAAACAGATTCTGTGTTTACAGCAATAACTTACTCTGTTGCATTGCAGCTACTTGCCTACTACACAGCAAGGAAAAGGGGTTGTGAGATAGATAAGCCGAGAAATCTTGCTAAGAGTGTGACTGTTGAATGATAACTTGGTTTGTAAGCAACTACTTAAATTAAAAAGTATTAGAAGATTGTAAGCCGATCATCGTTGTTATCATGAGCGTGGATTAAAACTAAGTTAAGTCAAAAACGCTAAAACTAACTGCCCTCGTCAAGACGTTAGTCGGGTTAGGCGGTGATTTTCTGGATAAGATTATGGTTTTGAGCAAAACTATTTATACCAAAAATAACAGACCAGCTGCATG
>NZ_JACDNT010000052.1 GCF_017656475.1 Archaeoglobus sp. | reverse complement strand
TGCTCAGCGTTTACAGGCAGATGCAGCAGATAAGAACTTACTATTTCATAAATGACGTTGATGTGGATCGTTACTACATTGATGGAAGGTACACGCAGATTATGATCACTGCAAGGGAACTTTCAACCGATTTGTTATCGCCAAGAGCAAAAACGTGGCTTAACGAGCATCTGATATTTACTCATGGCTACGGTGTCGTAGCCTCGCCGGTGAATTCTGTAACCAAGGTGGGGTTGGCTGATCTGATAGTTGAGGATATACCCCCAAAGGGAAAAATAGCTATTGAACGCCCTGAGATATACTATGGTGAGCTAACAACAAATTACGTGATCGTTAAAACAAAACAGAAGGAATTCGATTATCCGCTGGGTGAAGGTAATGTTTTGACAACTTACAATGGTTCTGGTGGAGTTAAGCTCGATTCGTACTTTAAAAAACTCATATACGCAATAAAATTTGCCGACGTTAGTTTTCTGCTGAGCGATTACATCACAACGGAAAGCAGTTTGATGCTTCACAGGAACGTAATAGATAGAGTATCGACGATAGCACCCTTCCTCGTGTATGACAGAGATCCTTATATAGCCGTAATAGACGGAAAGCAGTACTGGATAATCGATTCATATACGACTCTTGACAAGTTCCCGTACTCTGCAAGATATCCGACATTCAATTACATTCGAAATCCGGTTAAGGTCTTTGTGGACACATACAACGGAACCACCAAGTTCTACGTTATTCAGGAAGAGCCGGTGATTAGGGTTTTGATGAAAGCATTTCCGGATCTTTTTGTCTCAGCAGATAAAATGAGTGAAGAAGAGAGAGCCCATATAAGGTATCCAATTGACCTGTTTGAAGTTCAAGCCCACGTCTACGCAACCTTCCATATGGACGATGCCAAAACATTTTACAACCGTGAGGATGTGTGGGTGATCCCGCAGGAGATTTTAGAGGATGAGAGAGTACAAATGGAGCCCTACTACGTTATACTAACTCTGCCCGGAAACGACAAGCCGGAGTTCTTGCTAATGCTTCCGTTCACGCCGAAAGGAAGGGATAACATCATTGCTTGGTTAGCGGCAAGATGTGATGAGGAGTACGGCGAGTTAAGGCTGTATGAATTTCCGAAAGGTCAGCTGATTTATGGCCCCATGCAGATAGAAGCGAGAATAGATCAGAATGCTGACATTTCCCAGTTGTTCACCCTCTGGGGGCAGGTTGGGTCGAAGGTCATCAGGGGCAATTTGCTTGTTATTCCTATAGAGAACTCGATACTGTACATTGAGCCAATCTATCTGAGAGCTGTAAATGCCCAGATTCCAGAGCTCAGAGGTGTTATAGTTGTTTACAGTGATGTACTGGCAATGAGACCAACACTTGACGAGGCTTTGATAGCTGTATTTGGTGAGGAAGTCCCTGAAATCGTTGAAGAGGAGAGCGTTAAGGACCTTGTGAGGCAACTGGTTGAGCTTTACAACAGGGCGAGAGAGGAGGCAGGGGCTGGTAACTGGACTGGGTTTGGTGAGTACATTGAAAGGCTTGGGGACACCATTAGCAAGCTAAACCAGACTGCAGGGCGTTAATGTCGCTTCTGCTTTACAGTGGCAAGAAATGCCTTGAGAATCGAGTTCATCGAGAGAGCGCTGGAGAAAATCGGAAGAGTGTGCATGAAAAAGGAAAAACTACTCAGCTCCCAGTTGTGTTTCTCGACAATCTCCGTGAACTTCGTAAACCCATGCAACTCAAGAACTACACTTAAGATTTTATATTTTGAAGTCTAACTTTTTGGTATGTTCGTAATCCAGGACAAGAAATACTACAACAAGTTTGGGGTCTTCAGAAATAGAATAGATGCCGGAAACAAGCTCGCCGACTTAATTTTGAAGCATCTTGATGTGGATGCAGATAAAACGGATGTGGTTGCGATACCAGCAGGAGGAGTTCCAGTAGCTTCGGCAATGGCTAAAAAAATTGGTTTGAAATTGAAAGTATTGTTGGTCTCGAAAATCCTATTTCCGTGGACGACCGAGGCGGGTTTTGGTGCACTAAGCATGTTCGGCGACTTTGAGCTGAATGAGAGTGCAGTTCACCACTACAAGCTTAGTGATGGGGTCGTCAAGGAGCAGATAAAGAAGACTGAAGAAAAAATTGCAAAAAGGCTGAAGATAATTCCTGAAGAACGTTTAATTGGAGAGGGGAACGAGTTGGCGTTTCTCGTTGATGATGGCCTGGCGTCTGGATATACAATGCTGGTGGCTTTAAAGAGTGCGAGAAGATTTTACGATAAAATCTACGTTGCCGTTCCCACAGCTTCTTCGCATGCAGTTAATTTGATCTCCGGAAACTGCGACGGCATCTTCTGCATAAACCTGAGAGACATTTATCCCTATGCAGTCGCTGACGCTTACTTAGAGTGGCACGATGTTAGCGACGAGGAAATGTTAGAATTTTTAAAATAATGGGATTATATTATAACGTAACCATTTTCGGCATGTATCCGACATCGTTTTCTCATCATGTTCGCCCAAAGAGGGGTAAAGGTCAGTAAATCGCCCCTCTATCCGGCTTCTTCAATGTTGTGCCTATCTCACTCTGCTGAAACCTCTCAGGTTTCAGACTTTAATGATTTAGTTTTTGTAAAAAATTTATTCTTATGTATTTCTCCAGCTCAGCAAAGAGAAATACCAAGGAAGATATTGTTATGATTCCAAACCACATGTTTGCATCAAGCGGTGCGGTATACAGAATTGCGTTAAAGTTAGGCGAATATGTCGCTACCAGCTGCAAAACGATCGTTGCAAGGATTCCCAGATATATTGCTCTATTCTTAAACTTCAAAGTTTTTATAAAGCTCAAATCAATGCTTCTTGCGCTCAGCAGATAGAATATTTCAAAAAACACTATAACATTCATTGCCACTGTTCTGGCTATCACTTCGTTTTCGCTATACCTGAAATACAGAAGGTAGGCACACACGACCAAAACCGTAGCTACCCAGATTATCCTGAATAAAATCACCGGATTCAGCAATTCTCCAGTTATCGGCTTGAGCTTAAGCAGATTTTGCTCTTTAGACTCAAAAACTAAGGTCGTTCCCAAAAGCACAGCCGTAACTGTATTAATCCAGAGGATCTGCACTGGTAGAATCGGAAGTGTGATACCCAAAAGGAAAGCTGCAAGAACCACAATCCCCTCTCCGACGTTAGTCGGTAGCATCCATGCAAGAATCTTTTGAATCTTTCTAAAAACGTTTCTGCCTTCATCAATAGCCTCTACAATTGTTGCAAAATTATCGTCAAGCAAAATTATTTCAGCGGATTCCTTAGCCACCTCCGTGCCGGAGCCCATTGCAATACCAATATCAGCCCTTTTCAATGCGGGAGCATCATTTACACCATCTCCCGTAACTGCAACTGTTTTGCTCATTTCCTGTAGTAATCTGACTATCCTCAGCTTCATTTTTGGTAAGGTTCTTGCAAATATGTTTGTTTTCTTCAATACTTCTTTAAGCTCTTCATCGCTCATTTTTTCGATTTCATCCCCCGTTACAACACTACCGTTAATATCGAGCTCTTCTGCGATGAACAACGCGGTATTTGGGTGATCCCCAGTTATCATTATGACCCTTACGCCCGCTTCCTTGCATCTCCTGATCGCCTCGTAACATTCCTCCCTTGGAGGATCGATCATGCATTGAAGACCGAGGAATATCAAGCCGTCAAGATGTTCCTCAATACTACCAAATTCCTCCAAGTCAACGGACTTGTATGCAAACGCCAGAACCCTCAAACCCTGAAGGGCAAACTCTGATGCCATCTTGCGAATGTGACTTTCATCAAGCTCCACTATTTTTCCCTCCACCAAAGCCCACTTACACATTGAAAGGATCCTCTCCGCTGAACCTTTTACATAAATTTCCACGAATTCCCCCTCTTTTGCTGCGGTTGCCATATAGCGAAAAGCTGGATCAAATGGTATTTCGTCAATAATATTAAACTGCTTTTTAATTCCTGCCAGCGATGCAACTTCGAGGAGGGCCACTTCAGTTGGATCTCCGCTCGTTACAGGTTCCCCATCTTTTAAAAAATAAATTGCTGTATTGCATATGTAGCCAGCCTTTACTGTGAGATACACCTCGGGATGTTTCGCGAGTTCTTCCCTGCTTAGAACAGAATTGCCACTCTCGACGTCATATTCCCTTCCTCCAGCAAATATTCGTATTACCTTCATTTTGTTCTGTGTAAGTGTTCCGGTTTTGTCCGTGCATATCGTCGTAACACTTCCCAGAGATTCTACAGCCGGTAGCTTTCTAACTATAGCCTTTCTTTTTGCCATGTCCCTAACACCGATTGCAAGGCTCATTGTTACGAGAGCGGGCAAGCTTTCAGGAATTGCTGCAACAGCCAAGCTAACGGAGGCTAAGAACATGAATGCAGGGTCGTAACCTCTCAATATCCCAATTGTAAAATTTAAGATCGAAACTGCAACGATTATGAAGAAAATGAGTCTGCCAAGACGCCTTACTCTACGTAGCAGGGGAGTCTCAACACCTCTCTCCCTTTTAACGGTCTTTGCAATCTTACCCAGCTCGGTATCCTCGCCCGTAGCAACAACGACTGCTTTTCCGTAACCTTCAAGAACGAGTGTCCCGGCGAAGACCATGTTGTTTCTATCAACAGCCGTCCCCTTCAGAATAGTTTCAGAGAATTTTTCAACAGGCGTGGACTCGCCCGTTAGCAAGGATTCGTCAACAGTTAGATTTCTTGCTTCAAAAAGCCTCGCGTCTGCTGGAACTTTCATTCCAGTCTCTAATATTATCACATCTCCTGGAACTAACCCTTTTGCGGGAATGTCTTTTTCGACCCCTCTTATTACCCTTGCTTTAACCTCTACTATCTTCTTTAGGGATTCAATTGTTTTTTCTGCCCTTCTTTCCTGAATATAACCAATCAATGCATTTATCAGCACGACTGAGAATATTATGGTTGCATCCACATATTGATGAAGAAATATCGTTATCAAACCGGCAATCATTAAAATGTAAATTAAGGGATCGTTAAAGTGAGAAAGAAATCTTAAAATTTCGCTAATTTTCTTTTCTTCTTTAATCTCATTATAGCCATACAATACAAGCCTTTTCGCAGCTTCATCATCTGTTATACCCTGAGGTGAGCTTTTAACAAGTCTAAAGACTTCTGAAATTGGAGTTCTGTACCATTCAATTTCTTTGTCCATCTGTTATGTTAGCTACTGATCAAATAATAATTTTGCCCCAAAAATAAGTCCTTAACCGATGCTGAGCTTAGCGAATGGAGCAGATCGTGACCATCTGCAGGTTAGTAAGGCGTATCTCGGCAAAAGTCTTGCAGAAGTTACACTTTCAGATTTTTTATTATACTTTTAATTAAATATATGTAACCAAACATTTTTATACTTTGTAGTTCCATATTATCTGTCACAAAAGGTGGAATGAGATGGATGTCGAGGAATTAAAGGAGGTTCTTAGAGACGATTATGACGTTATCAGCGCAAGTGAAACACTTTCGAGGGTAATTTCAATGTTAGGTGAGTCCAAGCATGAAAGAGCACTGTTGGTTGAAGAAAATGGCGAAATCATTGGAGTTGTAAGAGAAAAGGATCTAATCAGGGGTGGCCTGATGACGAACCCTGATGAAACGAAAATCAAGAACTTCGCCGCGAAAACTGGAATCATTCGCCTTGACGAGCTAACACCAGAGAAGGTAGCGAGAAGGTTTATAGAGGATTCCACACCCTTTGTTCTTATAAAGCTCAACGGAGGATTTGGGGTTATTCACATCAATGATTTTCTACAAAAAATAAAACAGGAATTTGAAAATGTTGAAGTTGGAGATGTTATGAATCCAGAAGTTATCACCCTGAAAACGTACGATGGCGTATCCAAGGCTCTGGCCACTATGAGAAATCATGGCATCAGCAGAGTTGTTGTGGTTGATGATGAAAATAAAGTAGCTGGAATCATTACTAGTAAGGATATTGTGGATAGGGTTGTGTTTCTGGGAAAGGACGATAGACTCGGACACCTGAGCATGAAAGAAAAAGAAAAAACGCTTTCAGTGATGGTTGAAGGTATAATGAGTCATCCGGTTATAACAGTTGAGAGAAATGACACGATTGCCAAAGCTATTGACATGATGATTGAGGATGACGTATCGAGCCTTGTTATCACAAAAGGCAGCATTCCCGAAGGAATAGTGGTAAAGAAGGATCTTTTGGAATATTACTTAAAGAAGACCATTCCAAAAGAGTATGAAGTGCAGATCATCACGAAGGGTGTGGTTTTGGACGATTCTGAGATGGAAAATCTCTTAGATGAACTGAACAAGTTTTTGAGGAAGTTCAGAGATTCTCTCGGGAAGGAACATCTATTTGTTTATGTGAAGAAACTCAAATTGTATTACAGACGAATACCCCTAATTTACGTGAGGATGAGGCTGACAAGCGATCATGGAGTTTTCTTTGTTACTGGTGAAAGCTGGGGTGTTGAGTTTGCAGTTCATGCAACCTTGAATAAGCTCGAAAGACAGGTAATAAAAGATAAAGAGCTTTTGCTCGATAAGAGGGTTGTGCAGAGGTTTTACGAGGAAGTTCTTTGATAACTGCAAATGAGATTTAAAAATAATAGAATGGGTTGGCTTTATTTTGCCCCTTTAACATTCACGATCCTCTCAACAACTGTCACATCTTCAAGAGTTGTGATATCTCCTATCTCTTCACCCTTTTCGATAGCGAGTAGAATCCTGCGCACTATCTTTCCACTTCTCGTTTTTGGTAACTGTTCGACGAAGTAGATCTTTTCAGGAACAGCTATTGATCCTATTTCGTTTTTAACATGCGTTTTAAGGTATTTTTCAAGTTCGACGCTCGGCTCGTAGCTCTTCTTAAGGACGACAAATGCTACTGGCACTTCTCCTTTGATCTCGTGGGGCTTTCCAACAACGGCTGCCTCGCTTACAGCTTCGTGAGATACAAGCGCACCCTCGATTTCAGCACTTCCAAGTCTATGCCCGCTGACCTTTAGAACTTCATCAATTCTCCCTATTATCCAGTAGTATCCATCCTCATCCCTCCTTGCTCCGTCTCCAGTGTAGTAAGTCCGTTTGCCGTCTGATGTCCAGTATTGTTTGACGAATCTTCTTGGATCGCCCCGCAGATCTCTGAACATCGCTGGCCACGGGTTCATTATTACGAGCTCTCCGATATCTGCAGGATTTCCTTTCTCGTCGTGTATCTCTACCAACATTCCCGGGAAGGGTAGTGTTACAGAACCGGGCTTGAGCTCTGTTATGCCGGGCAAGGGAGCTATTATGATCATTCCGGTTTCAGTCTGCCACCATGTGTCAATCACAGGGCAGCGCTCACTCCCTACATACTTGTGATACCACCTCCAGGCTTCAGGGTCTATCGTTTCACCCACAGTTCCAAGCAGACGCAAACTGCTAAGATCGTGCATCTCCAGCCATTCCTCGCCGAGCTTCATGAAGTGGCGTATTGCAGTGGGAGCAGTGTAAAAAATGGTCACGCCGTACTGCTCAATAATGCTCCACCACCTGTCCGGCTGTGGATAGTCTGGAGCGCCTTCGTACATTAGCACCGTCACACCGTTGCTAAGGGGACCGTAGACAACATAGCTATGTCCGGTTATCCACCCTATGTCAGCAGTGCACCAGAATACATCTCCATCTTTCAAATCGAATACCCACTTGGCTGTAATGTGGGTGCCAACGTTGTAACCTCCGTGAACGTGAAGAACGCCTTTCGGCTTTCCGGTTGTTCCCGATGTATACAGTATAAACAACGGATGTTCGCTGTCAAGAGCTTTACATTCGCACTCATCTGCTAAGCCTTCTTCCAGTTCATGCCACCAGATATCCCTTCCATCGACCATATTCACATCGTTGCCGACTCTCTCGAGCACAACAACACTCTCAACGCTGCAAGCTTCCAGAGCTTTATCAACGATGCGCTTAGTTTCGATAACCTCGCCTCTCCTGTAGTAACCGTCCATCGTAACGACAGCTTTAGCGTCGGAATCGTTTATCCTCTCACTGAGAGCTTTCGAGGAGAAACCTCCAAAAACCACGTTATGAATTGCACCGATTCTGGCGCACGCAAGCATCGCAACAACGAGCTCTGGCACCATCCCCATGTAGATCGTGACCACATCTTCCTCCTGCACACCAAGTGTCCTGAGAGCATTGGCAAACCTGCAAACTCTCTGGTAGAGTTCACGGTAAGTGATCATCTCTTTTTCGTTTTCAGGTTCTCCCTGCCATATTATTGCTGTCTTATCCCCTTTTGATTCGATATGTCTATCTAAGCAGTTGTGGGTTATGTTTACCTTCCCGTCAAGAAACCACCTATAAAAAGGAGCGTTACCGCTATATATTATCTCTCTGTAGGGCTCAAACCACTCAATTTCACTTTTTGCAACTGAATCCCAAAATGTGAGATAGTCCAAAGCCTCCTCATAAATTTCTTCACCCGGTGTATACTCTTTGGCTTCATATAAATCATTTTCAGAAAATTTCTTTAACATTTTTTACACCCACACATTATATGACTATAACTTAATAAGTTTAACTGAAGTCAATATTTTAATAATATAAAATTCAAAAGTATTCATATGGGTGACCCCACAATTGCGTAATGTTACCAAGCCAATGCAAAAGAGTGACCAAAGGAAACGTTTCCTCGGTAAATCCCCTCTGAATGTGCATTTTTGATGTTTTATTTCTGGTATTTCACCTAGTCCTTCGTATTATTTCTTTAACTCCTTGTCGAGTTGTCTGGTCATTCATTTGATTTTCTTGTTCGACAGTTTCTACAAGTTGGAAGATCTAAGGATGCTTTATCGACCTGACATATTTGGAGTAGACAAATACGATACGGAAGCTAAACGCCAAGTATCAAATAAGTATAAAGTGGATTTTATTAGTGTCTCCCAGATAGAGTCAATTTTTAGCATGATTGAAGGAACTATTGTGAAGTTTATAACGGAGTTTAAACCTCCTTCAATGTCCCCTCAAATCACCGAACTTCTAGATACTCTCGGAGACGATTTACCATCAACTGAGACACAAGATAAAATTTTGACCATAAAAAGATATTTGAACACTCTAAAAAATGAGTGTGGAATTGATTTTTACGGGCCCTTCATAAACATTGACTTGAAGAAGGTATTAACTTTCATTGGAATCTTTTCATGAGTAAGAGCGACTTGATTTATCTAAGAGAAACGTTATTTCCGCATCTCCCTGAACAAACTGCTTCTCAGAAAGTAAATCAGAATGAA
>NZ_JACDNT010000051.1 GCF_017656475.1 Archaeoglobus sp. | reverse complement strand
GATTGAGAAGTTCTTGGGTGATAAGTTTAGGATGTTGTGCACTTAACCATAATTTTTTACTATAGGGAGGGGGAGGGGGTCCCCTCCTTCCAGAACATGATGGTGAAGTCTGACCTTCCAGGCTTCCTAAAGAAAAGATATAATCATTTGTTGCGTGGGTGAGTTCCAGTCTTGGTGGTGCCTTCATCAGTTTCCTTGCCTACACGATCATCAGGGTACAGCCGTTCCTCACCAGAATTCTCTCGGCTTCAACCTTGGTGTGGTCGAGCTGTTTGGCCAGCATCACCTGTTGAGGAGAGAACTTTAGCCTGAACCTTCCCTTCTCTATTTTCTCAATGGCTCCTATGCTCATTCCTCTGTTCAGGAAGCTGTAAACCGTTCTGTGGCTGAAAACACTCATTAGTTCTGAAATTGTGAACTCCTCAGAGGTCATGAGGATGTAGGCCACTATGGGAAAGTGTTTGAGGATGAATCCATCCAACTTCTTCTTAGCATGCCCACGATGGTTGGGGCTACTTCCGGGTGACGTAGGATCACCACGAGTTGCCGGCAATCCTCTACTCTGAGAGGTGTGGGAGGCGGCTCGATGTCCTGTCGTTCATCGTCTCCGCCTCCCTTTCTTTCCAAAGAGCATCTCTTCAAGTGATGGGAATGCGTGCTTGAGTTCCTCGTAGCCGTAGCTTTCATCCCAGAATGAGAAGTGCTCTTCTGGGAACCATGGGGGTATTGTGGTCTTCTTCTTTGGGGAACCTGGTGTGGGGATTGATGGAGGGCTGTATGGCGGAAAACTCGGGGGAGTGTACGGAGGAGTGTATGGTGGGAAACCTGGAGGGCTGTATGGTGGATAGCTATCCATTTCGCTCGGTGGTTTGTATATGCTTGTAATCTCCGTAATTTCATCAATCTCGCTAATCTCATCGAATATCAGCCGGTTAATTTCTGAAAAAGGCTCTCTGTAAAATGGGGCTCTTCTACCTGACTCACCAAACATAACCCTGGAAACCTCTGATGGAGAGCCTCTATACTTTGTCCGCCCCCTTCCATACCGGGAGAAGGGAGTAAGGCTTTTGCCAACATCTCTTCCGATCCATCTCGTTTCTGGCTTGAGTTCGTAATCCTTTACCCATCTCTCTAAGGTTTTGGCTTCTTCACGGGCTATCTTCCTTGCCTCCCTGGTTATCCTTGCCCCCTGTTCTGTGGCCTCTTTAAGAGTTTCTCTCAGAGCTTCGAGCTCATAAATCGGAACCTTCTTTCCCTGCCACTTGGTGTAGTATTTGAATTTGCCACCAATCAACCCTTCACCTCTCACGTTTATGAGCTCTGTTCCTGGAGAGATAACGGCTTCAGCCTCAGGCTTACCGAGTTCCGCCTCAGGTGTGACGTAGGCTTTACCCCTCTCAGCCCTTGTCTTCATCCACTCCTGAGCTCTGGCTATGTTGTATCTGACATCCTTTGGAAGCCTCTCCACAGCCTCGAGGCCGATATGAAGGATACCGGGCTTAACGAATAACGACTCGAGTGATGACAAGCGTGGAATCAGGGAGTATTTCGCTTCTCCAGCAATCCTTAGAAAATGTGGAGACACATCCGGTGCGATATACAATCCCGGCATATCTTTTGGCCTGTAAATTGCGGAGTGGACGACATCACCTTTACCGAGGCCTACGATTCCTCCAGCCTCTGGAGTGGCATGGAACCCGCTCACTTTTGCCTCTTTGCCTATATCTGTCCACTTTGTGGATTTGCTCTTGTAAAACTGCTTTACGATTGCCTCACCACTTCCAATCTTTTCAGGTCTTGGAAATGGGTACTTGCCGGTCACAACCTCTGGCTGAGTCAGCTTTTCGATTGGGATGTGTTCTTTACCCGCAAAACGGATGGCCTCAGATGTCTTCTCTACCGCCTTCCCAATCCCTTTGAACAGGAGTGTTGTTCCTATAAGCTGGCCTGCAAAGCGGTGTGGATGTTCGGTGATAAATTGGCCCATTTCCTCAGCAGTTTTCCTTGGTTTTGTGAGCAGAGAGGCCACAAAGAGAGGCATGCTCGGTATGGCAAGAGCTGTGTCAACTGTCATTCCCAGGAAGAACTCTCTTGCAGCTTCATATCCAGCAGGAGGCTTGTAAACATCACCAACCTTTTTCTCGGTTTCTCTAAAGGAGGAGTACCTCTCCACAAGTGGTCCGTGCTTCTTTATCGTTTCTTCGTAGAGTTTGACTTTCTGCTTAAACTTCTGGTACTCTTCAGCTGTGCCGACAAACTCTCCCTTTTCGTTGATCAGGCCCTTCTGCCTGTATCTCTCCACAACTGCGTTATACCTCTCCGCTGCCGTTTTGTATTCCTTGAACTCTTTCTCATGTGACTTGTAAATCAGCTCGGATAGAGTCTTAGGCTGCCCAGGTTGCGGTGTCCACTTCATGAAGAGGTGCTGTGGTATGGTACCCTCCCCAAGGAGGGGTTCATACCTCTCAAATGCGAGATGCTTCTCAGCCTCTTTCTCCAGAGCACCAGCAAGGTTTGCCAGGCCCTTCTCGTATCTCTCCCAAGCCTGGTGGATGACTGTTTTTTCAGGTTGAGGCTTTCCCCCGGCAAGGCTCGCCAAGCCTATGTAGACAGTCTCCAAAACTTTTCTGGTGTTCTCCCCAATTCTTTGGAAGACGTTTTTTCCAGGCTGTGGTTTTGCCTCTGTGGTTTTCGGTCTCGCCTCAGGGATCTCCGCTCGTGTAGGTTTTGCCTGGGTTGAAGACGGTTCTCCCTTAGAAACCAATTTCTCGAGTTCTTCTTTTGCCTGAGTAGCTTTGTCTGTGGATGTTTGAGGGGGCTTTGTCAAGGGCTTTGCTTCAGGAATCTCAGCCTTGGTTGGTTTTGTCTGAGTGGATTTGTGAGTCTTGTGGTGTTTGTGGCGTTTACTCGACTTTGAAACAGTAAGTCTGCCGCTCGATATCGCTCCAACTCTGTCAATCGGAGAAATGGGTTTGGACTTTTGAGGTTCACTCTTAGAGCTCAGATTCTTAGCCTGACTTGGAGTTATCGTTGCCGTTCTGTGCTCCGCATACGCCTTGCTGACCTTATCCTCCTTAGTTCCAGTCCCGTACCTTCCCGTATTTCCAGAAGCTGAAAGAGCCATCTCAACCACCCAGCTCTGCTTTTACAATACAGAGGCCTATTCCGCCACCAACGGACAGCATTTCAGACCACCTCGAACTCAACCTTTAACTGACCGTCCACAAAGTGGATTGAGGCTGTGGCATCCCCCTGAAGTTCTCTGCCGTAACGTGCCGGCACATAGACCTCACAGGTTCGGCCATTCCAAACGATTCCTCTTCTCTCGATAGTGCCAGATGGAGTGAATATGATCGCTGTGAACTCCTGATTCTCGAGTTCTCGCTGAATCGCTCGAGGCAGGTCGACCAGAAGTTTCTCCACCCTCATCCCTGTCTTAGTCCGGGCAAACCATGACCGGGCAGGCTTCCATATCTTGTTCATTTCTATCCCCCCGTGAAATCAAATACTTCCTCCTCTGGCTCTTTCGGCTTGCTCTCTCTAACCCAGAAAACTCCGACCTCTTTCCAGGCCTCTCCTTCCTTGATCATCAGCCGGAAGGCCGGCTGGTTCTCCTTCTCCCTTTTGTCGTTCTTGAACAGGTATGTTTCTCTCTTCCCCAAAACTCCAAAGTCCAGATACCCGGCCAGATATTTCCGGCCGTTTTGCTTTTTCTTTTCCTTTCCCGCCATTCTACCACCCCATCTCAAAAAGAAGGGAAGCACTAAGGCTTCTTCTTCCTCTTCACGATCAGCTTGACCTCCACCTCGCCCCGCTCCATGAGCTCTCCGAGCTTCAGGAAGAAGTCGATAGCATCTTTGGACTCGGCCTTGAGCCTCTCGATGAGGTCATCCTCATTGTTTGCTCTATCCTCCTCTTTGACTTTCATTGGGCAACAGCCTCCTCAACATCTTTACTTTCGAGTTCTCCGAGAATCCGCTCAACCAACACCTTAGCATGTTCTGGGTTGATTCCGTAAACCTCCCCGACCTTCTCACCAATGTCTTTCTCTGAGAATCCTCTTTTATTCATCCACAGAACTGACGGTCTGATGAGGTTGCAGATCTCCTCGATTGTTACACTTTCTTCTAAGATTTGTGGATAAACTGGTATGCGATCTAACTCGTAAATCTCAAAAAATCCTCGTTTAAATTCCTTCATTACTACCTTGTACTCAATTGCAATCTCTATCCATTCCTTGAGCTCCTCGTCAATCGGTACCAGCATTTTCAGACCCTCGCCCCCATCTCTTTCAGAATCTCTTCAGCTCGCCTGGCAAACTCTCTCGCCTTGGGAACTCCGTAGCTGGCCACGTCCTCGGCAACACTCTGGAGGCTCTTCAGAACCGCCTCGTTCGCAAACGATTCTATCGCCTCATCTCCGCTCCACTCACTCCAAGCCTTCAACAACTCCAAAACGTCCTTCCTCAACACTTCCTCCATTCTACCACCTCCTCTCTTTTCTCCCCCTTGAAGGAGGACCGTAACGGATGAATTTACGATAAACCCAATCTCCAAACTCCGAAACCGAGCCAGTAAAGACAGGGAGAAGCTGATCAGCTCTCAAAAAGTGATCTGAGCAAACCATCTGATTGACATCATACTCGTAAAGTCTGACTTCTTCACCATCCCTCTCGATATAATACAAGGGAACTCTCAGAGAACGGGCCACCTTCTTAAGAGTTACAGCCTGATATCCTCTTATCCTTAGATGGCCGTTCTTCTCCTCGAAAATGGCCCGAATTCTCGAACCAACTTCCAAGACCGCATCAATGTTGGTGACCACTACAGGGAGCTCTGGGTTTCTGTAAGGTCTTAGGGCCTGCCAGAGAGTGTTTTCAATATACTGGCCACAATGAGGACATCTCACTGGGAATTCACCTCCATTATAACCTTATCGCTCTTTTCTGCCCCAGAACCCTCAAGGAAGGCCACAAAATCAGAAAGGGGAACAACTATCCTTTTACCCTGTTTTCCATTGATTTTAACGTTCTTATACTCCCAGTTAAACCTCTCAGCTAAGGATTTGAGGGAATCAACAGCCAGACCATCCAGGACCTTCAGGACTGAGTTTGTGATAACAACTTCATCATCTCCTTTCAGACTGGCCCAGGGGATGAAATTCTCCTTTAATAGGGCTTCCAGCCTGTGTTTCAGCTTTGGAGCATAATATGTCCCATCCTCAACATAGACTTCAACCTTAGAGATGTGTCTGGAGTATCTCTGATTAACATCCTCGAGTAATCTGGCCCTGATCTCTTCATTAATGATCTCAGTTATTTCCTCAAGGCTTTCCCCCTCATGCTCTTCATCAATCCAGGAAGGAACCTCTAACTCTGCAAACTCAAAAGCTTCCCTAAGGAGGGTGGTTGAGACCTCAAGCCAGTCCTTCTTAAGCAATTCTGGATTTTCAGCGATTCTCTTAAAGACAAAATAACCCAGGAACCTCAAATCGTATATTCTGGGTAGAACCTTCCTCTCAAACTTGCTGACTTCCTCCCCTGTAACTCTATCAGAGATGGTGAAGAGGATCCCAACAAATCTCCTCAGGAGAGCATCATCTGAAGGGTAGGTCTTGTTTGTTGTAAAGATCATTGGGGATAAGGCTGGTTCCTCAACATAAACACCCTGGACATATCTTCCCCTTGCAAACATGCTTTCAATTGAGGATTTCAGAACTTCCTTGATGGAGTCCTTAGCTAGGATATCAGCAACCTCATTGATCAGAACGGGAAAAGTACTCCTGGAAACTTTTTCCCCAAACCTTGGAACAGTGTCAATGTGTTTCCCACTTTTCTCCTCCGGAGGGAGATTCCACATGGCCCTGATAATCTTCCCTAAGGTTGATTTGCCGGTATTTGAAGATCCATGTAACAACAGCCAGGGGAAGTGAATTCCATAAGTTCCCCTTATCTGCTTTATTGCATAGCTGAAAGGTGCCAGAATTCCCCACTTGATTACTGTTGTGAACCTCTCAGCCAGGTGATTATACCACTCTCTCCTTAGCTCATCAAGGAGAAGGAGGGAAGTTCTCAGGTCCCCCTTAGTAAATTCCTCAGCTTCCCATTTAACGGGTTTGATTTGACCTTCAAAGAAGTAAAATCCGGGTTTTTCAAGCTCTCTCCTTATCTCGGCCTTTCCATTCCTGATAAAAGCAATAACTAGAGAGGAGAGGGCATCCTCAATCAGTCTCTTATGTTTGACAACTCCATCAGACTTCAACCTCTGGGTTATGATCTCCAGCTCCGCAGGACCTATGGTTTTCTTCAGCAACCCATCAAACTCGATCTCAAACTTCCTGACTCCACCCAGAGTGTCATCATAAACAACAACTCTAACAGGACAGGTTTCAGCTATCAGCTCCTTGTAAACTATCCCTCCATTCTTTGGATCTTCATAGGCCCTGGCTATTATCCCCTTCCTGGGGTTTGCCACGTAATAGAGTTTCCTGGAGAAATCAATCAGGGAAAAGACTGAATCCATGAAGGGAGAGGACCTTCCAAGTTTCTCCTCCAGCTTCCTTATCAGCTCTAAGGATTGGAATTCTCCCAATAGTTTCTCAGCTATTTCCTGAAGGCCGGACTTCCCCTTTAGCTCCTCATCTGAGGGTGGGGTTCCCCTCTTGCCATAGGTCCGATCCAAAACGTAAAGCCTGAGATCTTTCTCTTCATCTCCATCAGCCAGGATCTCAACAACCTTCCTGGCAGAGCTGTAATCAATCCCGGCCTTTCTCAACCATCCACTTAGAAAGAGGATTACGTAATTCCTATAACCTGGCCTATAAATTGGCCTAAGGAGGTTAACGATTTCCAGAACTTCACTCTCTGAGAGCTTTTTATCCCCCTCTCTTTCCTTGGATTCCTCAGACTCTCTGGCCTGTTTCAGGGACTCCCTGGATTCTTTATCACCTTCCAGAATTCTAAGGAGGGTGAGGTATTCCTCCCAGGTCAGCTCTTGGATCCTTTCCGGTTTCTCAATGAAGGTGTAACGTTTACCTGAGGGATGGGGAGAGGGAGGAGCAACAACATAACCTCCTTCAGCTCTGATGTCAACTCCTAGCCTTATTCCTATCCTGTTATTGAAGAGCTTAGGATCAGGATCTCTAACTCTAAGGTAGTAGTGGAACCCCTTCCCGGTTTCAACTATCCAGGTCCTGATGAGCTTTTCATAAATTTCAGGAGACTTGGTTCTGAGTTCACGCAGAACCTCCAGGAGGACATCTTGGGAATCAAAATCTACAACAGCCAGGTTTTGAGAAATTTTGCCAGTTATTATGGCAATTCCCAATTTGTTCCCATTCCTTATAGCCTCAAACTGTTCCGGATTTGAGAACCAACCCTTAACCTCCTCTAAGGTTGGTAGGTGGTGCTGGTATTTCTTCCAGTCCACCAAGGCCGGTTTTCTTGATTTGCCATCAGGTAACTTGATCAGGGCCACAGGGATTATGCTGAAACCCTCGAACAGATATTCGAGCGCTGAGTTCAACAGCTCTTCAATGATCACCTTCACTCACCTCTTTGAGGTCATCATCGACCTTCACAGGATCAAAAACGAGCTTTCCGTTCTCTACGTAAGGATAAAAGCGATATCCTTCGAATATTTTCCGAATGAATGCAGGAACATAAAGCTTTCCAGTCTTATCTATTTTAATGAGCCTTCGAGAAGGTTTCGAACTAAAACCGCTAATGTTATCTAAATCTTGCTTCTTACTTTCCTCAGGGGTGATGTACCGAGCTGTGGTGGTTGGCATTACCCAACACCTCCAAGCTCTTTAATTTTTTGAACTCCAAGATAATCAGCGTAAAGCTCAATAGCTCTTCTCAGAATCTCGGAAACTGATTGATGGGCAATTGGCTTCGAATAATTACCCTGTAAAATAGCCTCAAGGATTTTTGCATGTTCAGGATATATTGTAGCTGAGATCTGCACTTTGTTCCATTTTGTTTGGACGCCTACCATGTAAAGTACACCTCCAGTTACTCAGTGTATAGTGGTATATTAGTTTCAAAACATTTAAGTATTTCGGTGGTAACTAGGTGTATGGAGGAGTTGAAAAAAATAGCAAGCGAAGGAGAAGGAAGGATTATTTTGGCGTTATCGGAGGGAGAAAAAAAGTGGAATGAACTCTTGGAGTTAACAGGCCTCTCGAAAAAAGGATTGGCTAAACATTTGAAACGATTGATCGAGAAAGGAGTAATTATGGAACGAATAGACAGTAGGGATCGGAGGGTTAAGATTTACAGTCTAAATCCAGATTTAGCGCCAAAAAATGTTATTAAAGAGGCTTTAACAATTGTCCTCCTAAAAAAAATTGTAATAGAGCTTTTAGAGTTAGATATTAAAGGAATTGAAAGTGGACAAGATATCAAGAAAGAAGTTTACAGCCTAATCGCTCGCCATTATTTTACTCTCAGCCTCGATAAAGAAGGAGTGGAAATTGTCCTAAAGGCTCTGAAGTATCTGGCTATAGGTTGGAACTATGTTTTTGAAAGATTCGCCGATGAAGAGATTGTAGAATGGTTAGAAAGAGAATTCACAAGAGAAAAGGAGGAAATATTAAAGGAAGGGATTGTAACTCTAAGATTGCTTCTAGAACAAGCTTACATCTACAAGTGGATTGCACAGCATGGAGGGGCAAATTTGGACAAAATCAAAAAGATTGGGTTAGAACTCAGAAAAGATCCAGAGGTTGTTGAAAGAATAATAAGAAACATTCAGCTAATTCATAAAAACATTGAAAACCTCGTTGAGATTCTAAAAACTGAGAGCCTAATGAGTCCTGTTGTCAAGAAAATGTGGGAGAAAGTTGAAAAAGAATTAGAGGGCAACGAAATCGAATATATTAAAGAGCATATAATTAAGTTGTTGTAATAGACCTTACTATTAAGATTTATTTGATTTTATGTCAAGTTACCTGGGTTACCTGAAGTGGTCAAAACTAAGGTAACGCCATATAGCCGTTTATTCTTGAAATAAAGCTCTCTCAGGCCTTCTTTACTAAGGGGTTACCTCCCTATATAGGTGAACCCCTAAACTTTTTCTGGCAACATCACAAAAGTTCAGGTAACCAGGTAACCGGGTAACTCCAGTAGCAACAAAAACCAAGTAACCCAGGTAACGAGGTAACCAGGTAACCTATTATTATAACCTATTATTATTAAGAAGATTATTATGAAGAAGAAAGAAGATGACGAAATCACCAACCAACCTTAGTGATGGACAACGCCAAACTTTATGTATTTTATACGTATATTGCTTCCATTATGCCACGTCCAAAGCTTGGGAAAGTTCGGGTGAACCTGACAGTTCGAAAGGATGTCCTGGAAGCTTCGAGGGAATACATCCCCAACCTGTCTCAGTTCTTTGAAGATAGGCTTTTGGAGTTTCTAAGGAGTGTAAATCGCTCTTTGGCCCATTCTAAGGAATGGACCGGTGGGGATTTGAACCCCAGGCCTTCGCCATGCCAAGGCGACGCTCTA
>NZ_JACDNT010000050.1 GCF_017656475.1 Archaeoglobus sp. | reverse complement strand
CCCTTCTCTTTTTCCCTGATTATCCATTTTATCGCCTTCTCGTCAAGTTTCACATCGAGGTTTGTTAGAGTGGGAAATAATTTCGGGAAAAGACAAGATAATTAACTAACCGAAAAGTTTATATACTATGAACCTAACATAAAGTTAGTAACCGATATTAAGAGTTAAGGTGTTAGTGTCAAAGAGGTGGTCAGATGGAGATTGAGGCGGAGACCATAATGGATATCCTCGGAAACGAGAGCAGGAGGAGGATACTGGAACTGCTTTCAAGAAAACCGTGCTATGTGAGCGAGATTTCATACTATCTCGGCATGGCTCCCAAAGCCGTGCTTGAGCATCTCGACAAGCTCGTGAAAGCAGGAATAGTGGCGAGCTTTGAAGAGGGGAGAAGGAGGTATTACTACATTCCGAGGAGTCTCCGCCTCGAAGTCATTATTTCCCCCCACAAGTTCGGGGCTGAAATCAGAGATAGTGAAAATTACGATCTGCCCTCTCTGATGAGAGAGATTCGGAACGAGTTCAACATGATGGAGAGGCTGAGGGCTGAATCCATTTCAGAGATCTACAGAGCACTCAAGGTTGCGGAGGACCTTCAGAGAAGGTTTTCAAGAATGCAAAGCTTTCTCTCAATGAGATTCAACCAGTTCGTTGAAAGAATGCTCAATGAAATCGAGAGAGTTGTAAGCGATGACCTTGAGAGGTTTGTAATGCTCGGCCTCGCAAAGGGGTTGAGAACGGCAGCGGAGATTGCCGAAGCCTTCAGACTCCCATACAGGGAGGTTGAGAGGGCGCTTAATTCCCTTCACAAAAGAGGATTGGTTGAGAAAGAAGAGAAAGATGGTGAAGTTGTTTGGGTGATAAAGTAAGGAGGTGGTAAAAATGAGTGGTAAAGATAAAGGTAATGAGATAACCTTGAGAGTTGCTGAGGCATATTATCGTGATGTTGGTAGGGGTGTCGCGAGGATAGACCCAGCAGTGATGGAAAAGTACGGGTTGCAGAGTGGTGACATTATCGAGATCATTGGCAAGAGCACCGTTCCAGCTATCGTCTGGCCGAGCTATCCGGAGGACAGGGGAACGGGTATAATAAGAATTGATGGTAGCATAAGGAGTAATGCAGGTGTCGGTATTGACGACAAAGTTAGAATAAGGAAGGTAGCTGCAAAGCCCGCGGAAAAGATTACCTTGGCCCCAACAGAGCCAGTAAGGCTGATGGGTGGAGAAGCGTATCTTCTCAGGCTGCTTGAGGGAAGGCCAGTAATCAAAGGGCAGAAAATCAGGGTTGAGGTGTTCGGTCACACCCTAACGTTCGTGATAACCGCCACCAGACCCTCAGGTGTGGTTGTCGTAACGAGGAACACTGCAATCGAGCTCAAGGAGAAGCCTGCTGAGGAGGTTAAGAGAGCTGTACCTGATGTCACCTATGAGGACATAGGAGGTCTCAAGAGGGAACTTAGACTCGTCAGAGAGATGATAGAGCTTCCATTGAAGCACCCTGAACTCTTCCAGAAGCTCGGAATTGAGCCGCCCAAGGGTGTGCTGCTCTATGGCCCGCCCGGTACAGGAAAGACACTTATAGCCAAGGCTGTTGCCAATGAAGTGGATGCACACTTCATTCCGATCAGCGGTCCAGAAATCATGAGCAAGTACTACGGAGAGTCCGAACAGAGGCTCAGGGAAATCTTCGAGGAGGCAAAGGAGAACGCTCCGTCGATTATATTCATAGATGAGATTGACTCCATTGCTCCTAAGAGAGAAGAGGTTACCGGAGAGGTTGAGAGAAGAGTTGTTGCACAGCTGCTTGCACTGATGGACGGTCTTGAGGCGAGAGGAGATGTCATAGTTATCGCTGCCACAAACAGACCTGATGCTATTGACCCGGCATTGAGAAGACCGGGAAGGTTCGACAGAGAGATTGAGATCGGAGTGCCGGACAAGGAGGGAAGAAAAGAGATTCTGGAGATACACACCAGGAAGATGCCTCTCGCCGAGGACGTTGACCTTGAGGAGCTTGCCGAGATGACCAACGGTTTCGTAGGTGCTGATTTGGAGGCGTTGTGTAAGGAGGCTGCAATGCACGCTTTGAGAAGGGTGCTGCCTGAAATAGACATAGAGGCTGAGGAAATACCCGCTGAAGTCTTAGAGAACCTGAAAGTTACTAGAGAGGACTTCCTGGAGGCATTGAAGAACATCGAGCCATCTGCCATGAGAGAAGTGCTTGTGGAGGTGCCAAATGTCAGGTGGGAGGACATTGGCGGTTTAGAGCATGCGAAACAGGAGCTGATGGAGGCTGTGGAGTGGCCGCTGAAGTATCCTGAAGTGTTCAAGGCTGCAAACATCAAACCGCCAAGAGGAATACTGCTGTTCGGCCCGCCCGGAACAGGTAAGACTCTGCTCGCAAAGGCTGTGGCAAACGAGAGTAATGCGAACTTCATTAGTGTAAAAGGCCCGGAGCTGCTTAGCAAGTGGGTTGGAGAGAGCGAGAAGCACGTCAGAGAGATGTTCAGGAAAGCAAGGCAGGTCGCTCCATGTGTCATATTCTTCGACGAGATTGACAGCTTAGCTCCCAGAAGAGGAGGAATTGGAGACTCACATGTGACGGAGAGGGTTGTGAGCCAGCTCCTGACAGAGCTTGATGGTCTGGAGGAGTTAAAGGACGTTGTTGTGATTGCCGCAACCAACAGACCGGACATGATTGATCCAGCGTTGCTCAGGCCCGGAAGGCTTGAGAGGCACATCTACATCCCACCGCCAGACAAGAAGGCGAGAGTGGAGATATTCAAGATACACCTCAGAGGAAAGCCGCTTGCTGACGATGTTGACATCGAAAAACTTGCAGAGAAGACTGAGGGATACAGCGGAGCGGACATCGAGGCTGTGTGCAGAGAGGCTGGCATGCTTGCAATTAGAGAGCTGATCAAGCCGGGAATGAGCAGAGAAGAGGCAAAGGAGGCTGCAAAGAAGCTCAAGATAGAGAACAGGCACTTTGAGGAGGCGTTGAAGAAGGTAAAGCCGAGCTTAACGAAAGAGGACGTTGAGAAGTATGAGAAGTTAATTGAGGATTTCCACAGGATGTATGCTTAAAGGAGGTGATAGAGTATGGTTTGGAGGAGAAGGAGAAGAGACTGGGATGAGGAGTGGGATATCTTTGACGACATCTTCAGATTTGGCATAGACGACATATTCGAGAGGATGATGAAAGATATCGAGGACATCTTCAGAAGGGCAGAGTCAGGAGAGATAAAGCCGATAGTCAGAGGGTTCTCAATCAGAATAGGGCCTGATGGAAAGCCTGAGATAAGGGAGTTCGGAACAAAGCCCACAATCAAAGAAACAGGAATTGAAGAGAGGAAACCGCTGGTTGACGTAATTGAGACAGACAACGAGATACAGGTCATTGCAGAGATGCCGGGAGTGGACAAGGACGACATCGAGGTCAACGCTACCGAGACAACTCTTGAAATCAGGGCAGAAGGAGAGAACAGGAAGTACTACGAAACTGTCGAGCTGCCTGCAGAGGTTGACCCGGACTCAGCGAAGGCAAGGTACAACAACGGTGTTCTTGAGGTCATCCTGAAGAAGAAGACACCGAAGAAGGGTGGGAAGAGAATCAAAATCGATTAAATTCTCTCTCCTATTTTTTATTAATCTGTCAGAGGACAGCAACAGAAGAGTTTATAAACACACTGACAAATCAGCTATAAGCTCCGGTGGTGTAGCCCGGCCAATCATACGGGACTCTCGATCCCGTGACCCGGGTTCAAATCCCGGCCGGAGCACTCTGGTTTTTCTTAACTCCGTCTGCTATTAATCCAACGTTGATCGTAAACTAAGAACTCATTCACTTCGACCTTCTCAAAAGGAATCCTGCGACCATCAAACCGAGTACTGAAGATACTGCTTCAAATCCGGGAATCTTAGGTACCTCACTCTTAGCATAAATCCTCGCATTAAACGCATTTGCCCCTGTCAAGTGCCACTCCGCTTTGTTATCTCTCACAACATTAGCATTTGAATCAACAATTTTACCGGGCATCTCCAAGTAGTAATGCAGCGAGAATGAGCTGAGAATTGCCTTGTTTATCTCGTTTGATGTTGTTTTGCCCTCTCCAGACATAAAAGATAGGTCTTCATATGTCAGGAGTCCATTATCCATTACTACTTTCACCCTGTCGTCACTCCTCGGCACATAATCTTTAACCTCTATAATTATCGAAACTTGGTCTCCTGACCAAACTTCGTCGTAAGTAACTTTATCTCGCATTTCTTCCGGTATTTCGCTCATTAAAGACTCTCTAAGTGAGTTATATCCTTCCTTTTTCGCCCCTTCAGCTAACAGCCCGTAAACGTATGAACTCGTGTTGATAATAATCTTATAATTCTCAATAACTCCATCCTTGCTCACTTTGGAATGCACGGTAAGCGTGGCACAGCCGCTTAGAACCACAGCCAACGCTAAAAGCAAAAAGACGAAGTTAATTCTTTTCATGAAGCTTTTTTGTACTGAAGAGTAAATAAGCTTTTGTTTTAGTAATGCTCTTTCCAGAAAAGTATAATCATGTAAGCCGCCGGCGGGATTTGAACCCGCGACCTGGTGATTACAAGTCACCCGCTCTGCCAGCTGAGCCACGGCGGCTCATCAGCCTTTAAACCACTGGTATTAAAAATTTTGCTAATCCCTGCTCGCAGCCCTTTTCAACCTCTCAACACCATTTATCTTGTCAATTATCGTTGCAACAGTTTTTGGTACAAGCTCTCTCCAGTTCCCATCTTCGAGCATGAGTTTTCTGATGTAGCTTCCCCTGTAAAGGCTCCTGTCGAACTCGGGAGGAGCGATAACCTCAAGCCCGGCATCGTGGAAGACCTGTGCTATTACCGGATTCCTCGTTATTATCGAATCCACCCTGGGAACGAGGTTGATTATATAAAAGGCATGCCCAACATAAACGCTCATTGTTGGAACGGTGGCTGTAACAATTCTGCTCAAATCAACACCCTCATCTTTAAGAGCATCTCGCATCATCCATATTCTCTCGCCTGCTGTGAATGGATTGAGTACTGTGTGGCTTTCATTCGCCATTCCAACCAGCAAAACGAGTTCATCGAACTTTTCAAGAGCCCACTTGACAACATTGAGGTGGCCAAGATGGAAGGGCTGAAACCTGCCAAATATCAAAGCCCTTGACATAACAAAATTTAAAGAAAAGAGGTTAATTACTTTTTGCAGGTTTAATCGCCCTGTTTGGACAGATTTTTGCGCAGACAGCACAACCAACGCAGAGGGATTGGTCGATGCTAACTTTCTCACCGTCAAATATCAGAGCCGGGCAGGCAAAGGTGTTTATGCACTCCATGCACAGTGTGCAGTCCTCGGTCACGTTGTATGTGACAATCTTGCCTTCCTTCCTCCTAGCCCTCGACCAAAGAATTGCACATGGCTGTCTTGCAATTATTACTGACACACCATCGTGGTTCAGGGCCCTTCTCAGCACGTCCATCATCTTTCTGATGTTGTAGGGGTTCACAACCTCGACGAACTCAACTCCGCATCCCTTCACAATGTCCTCTATCTTTACAGCCTTTCCAACCTCTCCGCATCCCCTGAATCCCGTACCAGGATGGGGCTGGTGTCCTGTCATACCCGTTGTGGAGTTGTCAAGAATGACAAGCACAAACTTGGCGTTGTTGTAAACTGCATTTATCAACGGCGGAATTCCGGCATGGATGAATGTCGAATCTCCAATTGTAGCAATAATTTTGTCGTTAAGCACATGAGCCAGGCCGTTCGAAACTCCAACGCTTGCCCCCATGCAGATTGTAATGTCAACTCCTTCAAGTGGTTTGTTAATTCCGAGAGTGTAACAGCCTATGTCGCTGGGCAGCGCAGCGTTTCCAAGCTCATTAACAACTCTCCTTATTGCGTAAAAGGATGCCGAGTGGGGGCATCCGGGGCAGAGTACAGGTGGTCTTGGTGGAGCCTTTGCTGCTATTTTCTGAGACTCTGCCGCAATTCTCTCGTAATCCCTGCTCGGCTTCATTCCGAGAGCCTTCGCGATTCCCATCTCAACCCTTCCAACATTGTACTCGTAGTTCATGGGCATATAGCCGTTCATCTTGCCGTAAACCTCAGCCAGCCCCATTGCCCTTACGTGGAGTTCAACGAAGGGGTCAACCTCTTCCACAACTATAACCTTCTTCATCTGCGAGACGAAATCTTCAATCAGCTTTTCCGGCAGGGGATGCATTGATGAGAGCTTCAAAACAGGCAGGTCGAGGTTCAGGTTTTCAAGAGCTTCCTTGGCATATGCATAGCTTAAACCGCACGCAATAACTCCAACATCACCCAGCCCGTCATCAACCCAGTTCATATCCGACTTGTTGAAGTAATCCTCAATTTTGCTCAGCTTCTCCAGCAAAATGGGTTTTAGCTTTCTTGCATGAGCGGGAAGAACGACATCAGTTTCCGGATGCCTTTCCCATCCCACTCTTTCAAACTCTTTCTCAGGAATTTTTCCAAGCTCAACAACTCCGCTGGCATGGCTCAGCCTCGTGTAGCTTCTGAGAATCATCGGCAGGCCGAATTTCTCTGAAAGCTCGAAGCAGAGCTTCGCATAATCTTTCGCCTCCTGTACGCTTGATGGCTCCACAACAGGAAGCTTCGCTGCTTTTCCGTACCATCTGTTGTCCTGCTCGTTCTGGCTGCTGTGCATTGAGGGGTCATCGGCAGTAACGAGAACAAACCCACCTCTCGCACCAACGTAGGCGAAGCTGAAAAGGGTATCTGCGGCAACATTCACACCGACATGCTTCATAGTTGCCATAGCCCTTTTTCCGGCGAGAGATGCGCCAACGGCAACCTCGAATGCCACCTTCTCGTTTGCAGAGTATTCCATGTAAAAGTCCATCTTTCCTCTCAGAAGTCTGCAGGCATTGCTTAAAGTGTCGGCGATTTCAGATGACGGCGTGCCGGGATATGCTGCGAAAACATCAATCCCTGCCTCAATCGCCCCTCTTGCTATGGCCTCATTGCCAAGAAGAAAGACTTTTTCACCCTCTGCATCTCTGACCACATCACTGAGCATGGTTGGAGATTGTTGAAGAGATTAAAACCTTTATTATTTCACAACCGGTTAAGCTTTTAGAGTTTGTGGGTTAATCAAAACCCGGCAGGCTAATGATTGCTCAACCCACTCCCAACCGATAACTTAAAATACCTCTCCACTACTCCCTTAGGAGTCCGTAGGAGGCTGAAGCCGCTGGGACTACGGGGTGATATAATGCTAGTGGATAAGGATAAACTCGCAAAATCGATAGAGGAGGCTATTAAGAGCGGAAAGAAAAGAAATTTTGTAGAAACGGTGGAGATGGCTGTAAATCTAAGAAATCTGGACATGAAGAAGCCGGAGAACAGAATTGACGCTGTTATTAATCTGCCTCATGGTCTGGGGAAGCCAAGAAAGGTGGGTGTTTTTGCAAAGGGCGATACTGCATTAAAGGCAAAAGAAGCTGGTGCAGATGCTGTAATAACTCCAGAAGAAATCGATGAATTGGCAAAGGATAAGAGAAGGGCGAAGAAGCTTGCGAACTCAATAGACTTTTTTATTGCAGAGGCACCGCTCATGCCTGAGATCGGCAGAAGGCTTGGCCCTGTTCTGGGTCCGAGAGGCAAGATTCCGCAGCCGATTCCTCCGCTCGCTGATCCCAAGCCCTTCATCGAGAGGCTGAGAAACTCGGTGAAAGTCAGGACGAGAGATAAGACGACTTTCCATGCACCCATTGGCAGTGAAAACATGGATGTTGAAAAGCTTGCAGAGAATGCCATGGAAGTTTTAAAAGTCGTGGAAAACAAGTATGAAAATCCATCGCAGGTTGTCAAGTCAGTGTATGTGAAGAAGACAATGGGACCTGCAGTGAGGGTGGTGTAAATGGCTGCGATTAGAGGCACGCCCCCAGAGTATAAGGTTAGAGCTGTAGAGGAAATAAAGAAAATGATATCTTCAAGGCCAGTCGTGGCCATAGTCAGTTTCAGAAACGTGCCTGCTGGTCAGATGCAAAAGATAAGGAGGGATTTTAGAGGAAAAGCTGAAATAAAGGTTGTTAAGAACACCCTCCTTGAGAGAGCCCTCGATGCTCTCGGAGGAGATTACGTCAAGCTTAAAGATTTTCTGGGCGACCAGATTGCTTTGATCACCGCAAACGAGAATCCGTTCAGACTTTTCAAAATGATCGAAGACACAAAGGTGCCCTCTCCGCTCAAACCTAATCAGGTGTCTCCTGTTGATGTCGTCGTCAACGAGGGGCCGACGCCTATACCTCCCGGCCCGCTAATGGCCGAACTTCAGGCTGCTGGGTTGCCAGTAGCAATTGAAAAGGGCAAAGTTGTTGTAAAAGCTACTACAACCGTCGTAAAGGCTGGTGAAGTTGTCAGGCCTGAGGTCGCAAGGGCGCTGGAGAGGCTTGAAATTAAACCGATCAAAATAGGGCTCGATGTCAAGGCTGTGCTTGACTCAGGAGTGATTCTAACACCCGAGACGCTGGCGATAGATACTGAAAAGGTGCTTGAGGACTTCCAGAAGGCATATCAGATGGCTATCAACCTCGCAGTCAACTCTGCGTATGTCACCGAAGAGACGGCTGAAATACTCATAATGAAGGCCGTAATGGACGCCAGGAACCTTGCAATCAACGCAGGAATCTTCGAAAAGGGCGTGATGGAGGATTTGATATTAAAAGCTCATGGAGAGATGCTGTCGCTTGCATCTCTGCTACCTGAAGATGCACTGGATGAAGAGCTAAAGTCCTTGCTTTCCGGAATCGCTCAGGCTCAAGCTCAAACTGCTCCAACAGTAGAGGAGAAGGAGGAAGAAGAGAAGCCCGAGGAGGAAGAGGAGAAAGAGGAGAAAGAAGAAGAGGCGATTGAAGGTTTAGGTGCTTTATTTGGTTAAAAGGAGGTGTTGAGAATGGAGTATGTGTATGCGGCTCTCCTGCTGCACTCGGCTGGTAAGGAGATAACGGAGGACAGCGTAAAAGCGGTTCTTGAGGCTGCAGGTGTAGAAGTGGATGAGGCAAGAGTTAAGGCTCTCGTTGCCGCCCTTGAGGGCGTGAACATCGACGAGGCAATACAGAAGGCAGCGATGCCAATGGCAGTAGCGGCTGCACCGGCTGCTGCGGCAGCAGCACCAGCGGAGGAAGTAAAAGAGGAGGCCAAGGAAGAGGAAGAGGAAGAAGAGGAGAAAGAAGAAGAGGCAATCGAGGGGCTCGGTGCCCTCTTCGGTTAATTTTTTGTAAAAATTTAAAATTTTTAAATACATATCTTTTCTGCGATTTTCATTTTTCCCCCATCCCAATGTTGCATCAACATCTTAACTTCGTTCTTATTTAGGAGCTTGCTGGCATCACATGCTCGAGAAAATATTGTTCTGATGGAAGTTCGATAGAAAAGTATATATATACCTAATACTAAATTTTGTATCGAAAAGAGATAGGAGGTGTGTTGAATGGCTGAGTTGCCGATGGCACCGGTTGACAGATTGATTAGGAAGGCTGGGGCTGAGAGAGTAAGTGCAGATGCAGTGGAAAAGATGGTCGAAGTGCTTGAGGACTACGCAATTACCGTTGCTAAGAGAGCTGTGGAAATTGCAAAGCACTCAGGCAGAAAGACCGTCACTGCAGACGACATTAAGCTCGCCCTCTCAATGTAAAAATTTTTAAACTTACCTATTTTTTAAAGAAATTCAAATGCGTCTTCGAAGATTTTAAGATGCTTTTGGGGCTTAACCAGAAACTCAAGTTTCTCTATGCTGTAAACCAGTTCGTACATGTCTTCATTAACTCCAAGCACGTTCTTTGGCTTTGCAAATCTTATTTCAGGCGCATCTTCGTAGTTTTTGTTTCTGACCCACTCTCCGTTTATGTAGTAGTAGCAAGCGCCCCTTCTCTGAGTATAGGGGTCGTAAATTGAACTGAAGTTCCTGCAAACCCAGTTTGCAGTAATCAAATCCTCATCCGTTGGATTTATTGTTACGTGGCCGTAATTTGGAGGTACAACAACAACATCCCATTTTTTGGCTTCCACAACAATCACATCCTCTATTTTCCCGTTTGAGGGTTTTTGCATGATGAAAAATGCTTTCCCCTCTAGCACCTGATATACTTCGGGATATGTAAGGCCATTCTCAACTTCAGGATGGTAGTGGCCGTAAGTTTTGATGCTCTCTCCACCTATGTTGTTGGGTGGGATTACAGTGTAGTCGTATCTCAACCCAGCTTTCCTTATGATCTCTGCCTCCTCATCAGTTTTAAAGGAGTCCCTGAACATGTAGTAAGCGTCAAAGTCCTCCTTGAGCGCTTCCGGAAATGCGAGCACCGGCTTTAGATCAGAAGCTTTCCTCACTTCTGACTGAAAAACTTTCTTTCCAAAAACGAATTCCATGGAAAAAATAGTGTTGAGTGTATTTAAAGCTTGTTGGAGAAAGGTATGGACCTGTCCACTTAACACAAACACCACCTCAATCGGTTGTAGTACAGCATAAA
>NZ_JACDNT010000049.1 GCF_017656475.1 Archaeoglobus sp. | reverse complement strand
AGCTGTCAAGCTCATCAGGATCATCGAAAATGATGTTCGTCCGGAGGTTTGTGTACTTTCTGTGGAATATGTAGATGTACTTGCCATAACCGTTACAGGAGATATCCTCAATCATCGGGTCGTACATGATGGGTGTTATTTTGCCGAAGAGAAGAGTCCGCTTGAAAATGTGGTAAAGAACTCTGAAGTAGTCCGCACCTTCAAGGTCAACTCTGTAAGCTTCGAAGATAGAGTCAATCTTTTTCTTCAGCGTTCCAACTTTATCTTTAATCTCCTTTGGATTTGCTGAGTAGTACTCAAGCCTGCTGACCACCTTTCTGACGATTTCTTCTTCCTCTTCGTTTAGTTTTGGCTCGTGGACGTGGTAAGTGAACTCGTTATTTTCCTCATTGTACAGGATGTGGACGCTGGAAATTACAAATCTGCCATAAACGGGATAACCTTCAACCTCAATCCACCCTTCAGGTGGTTCGAATTCCTGTGAGAGTCTTTTTGAGAGTGTTCTGTAGGTTTCCTCACCAAGAAACTCCTCTTTTGCACCTTTTTTAATTATCTCAAAAACAGCGGTTCTTCTTGGCAACTCTTCTTCTTTCTTCCTAAGGCTGAAGCGAAGAGAAGGCATCAAAAGATTACGGTATTTAAAATTAAAAAATGTTTCGTGTAAAAATGTAAGGATGACAAAATAAACATTGAAAAACATTTTATATTGTTCAATCGTTTCATCACTATGTGGTGGTTTGTTGTACCAAGGACAGTTTTCGGTGATGATGCCATTGAACATCTGCAGAATGAAAAAGCTGAGAGGGTGCTGATAGTAACTGACAAGGTTCTGAGCGAGATGAGCTACCTTGAAGAAGTGAAGAAAAATCTTAAAGCTGAGAAAATCGATGTTTTTGACGAAGTTGAGCCGGAACCGAGCATTGAAACGGCCTTAAAATGTGCCAAGGTGGCTAAGGAGCTTGACGCGCAGATCATTATCGCTCTGGGTGGTGGCAGTGTGATGGATGTTGCAAAAATGGCAAGAATTCTCATGGAACTCGATGTTGACCCTGAGTTCATCACACCCTTTACAGACCTTTACGAGCTTGGATTCCAGAAGAAGGCAAAGCTCATCGCAATCCCAACGACAAGCGGTACTGGAGCTGACGCAACGTGGGCGATGGTGCTTACCGATACAAAAGAAAAGAGAAAGGTTCTGCCAGCGAACAGAGAGGCAATTCCCGACATTACAATACTGGACTACAGATTCGTTGAGAAGCTGCCACCAAAGCTTGTAGCTGGAACGGGCATGGACGCGTTGACGCATGCAATCGAAGGTGCACTCGCACCTTGGAGAAATGACTTCAGCGATGCGATGTGCGAAAAAGCCATCGAGATCATCTTGGAAAATCTTGAGAAGTCCTACAGCGGGGACAAGGAGGCGAGAGCGAAGATGCACCATGCGGCAACAATGGCCGGGATGGGATTTGGCAACTCTCAGGTCGGGCCGGTGCACTCTTTAGGCCATGCCTTTGGAGCTTACTTCAAAGTGCATCACGGTATTTGTGTTGCGGTCTACCTGCCCTATGTTCTCCAGTTCTACCTCAACGATGAGGGTTCGAGGGCCATGATGGATTATCTGGCGAGAAGAGCGGGACTTGAGAGTGGTGAAGCTATGGTGGAGAGAATTATAGACCTGATGGGTAAAATAGAGGTGCCAACGAAAGTTTCGGAGATTGTTGGTGAGAAAGAGTATTTCGATGCGATTGAGGAGATTCTGAACCACGCCATCAACGATGCCTGCATAATAACCTCTCCAAGAAGCCCTGATATGGAGCAGACAAGGAAGCTGCTGGAGTATGCTTTATATGGAAAAAAGGTTGATTTCTGAGGTGGTTTGATGTATGGTTACTGCGGGAAGATTTTGAGGGTTAATTTGACTGAGAAGAGTGTTGCATCCTATGTTCCGGAAGAGAAGGATTTGAGAGAGTTCATCGGTGGGGCTGGATTGGCTGTGAAGCTGCACTATGACATGAAGACATTCGAGGTTGATCCGCTATCACCGGAAAACGCTTTGGTTTTAATGACCGGCCCTCTAACGGCAACAAAGGCTCCCTCAACAAGCAGATTGGAGTTCTGTGCTCGCAGCCCCTTGACGGGGATATGGGGAGAGTCCAACTCCGGCGGTAAGATGGCCACTTATCTGAAATACTGCGGATGGGATGGTATTATTGTAGAGGGGGCGAGCGATAAGCCCGTTTACCTTAAAGTGGATGTTAACGGTGCCGAAATCGTTGATGCCGAGAGCCTTTGGAGGAAAGGCTGCTACGAAACGCAGGAGGAAATTGAGAAGGAGTTGGGAGAGAAGAGGGTTTCTACAGCCGTTATAGGCCCTGCTGGGGAGAACTTGGTGAAGTATGCATGTATTCAGGTTGACAACTCCAGGCATGCTGGCAGGACAGGAATGGGGGCTGTGATGGGCTCAAAGAAGCTGAAGGGTATCGCTGTTGTGCATGACCCGTCTGAGAGGCATAAGGTTGAGGTGGCAGATGAGGATGCCTTTAACAAATTCGTTGATGAAGTAATGGCGAGGATAAAGGACGATTTCACCTGCAACATGTTCACACAGCTCGGAACTTCGGGCTACATGGAAACGGCAGAGGGTTTCGGGGACTTGCCAATCAAATACTACACTCAGGGAACGTGGGATGGTGCAACTAAGATATCGGGCGCTGCAATGGCAGCTTCAGTCTTGAGAGGGAACGATGGCTGTCTCGGCTGTGTGGTGAGGTGCGGAAGGCTTGTCGAGCACAAGGGCAAGGAGATTCACGGGCCGGAATATGAAACTCTCGCGGCTTTTGGAGCTCTGCAGCTTAACGACGACCTTGAGTCGCTGATTGAGATTAACTACCTCGTCAACGACCTCGGAATGGACTCCATTTCTTCAGGTGTCAGTATGGCCTTTGCGATGTACCTGACAGAGAAGGGCGTGGGGGATTTTGACATCAAATGGGGTGATGCGGAGAAGGTCAGGGAACTGTTGAGGGACATAGCATACAGGAGGGGAAAGGGGGCTGAGCTTGCAGAAGGTGTAAGGGTTATTGGCGGAAAATACGGTGTTGACAACTGGGCGGCACATGTGAAGGGGCTGGAAATTCCGATGCACGACGCAAGAGGTTTTGCGAGTCTCGCTGCAGCATATGCAACCCATCCAAGGGGTGCCTGCCACCTGCCCCACCAGATGTATCTTTACGAGATGGGGAAAACAATTAAGGAGTACGATATAAAGAGTGATGATAGATTCAGCAATGATGGTAAGGGCATTCTGACAGCAAAGGTTCAGAACTTCTCCGAGCTCTTCAACTCAATAACAATGTGTGCCTTCATGCCCGTCAAGCCAAGGCACATTGCTGAGATGCTCAAAGCTGTGACGGGCTATGATTACAACATTGAGAACATCTATACTGCGGGAGAGAGGATTTTCACCTTAAAGAGAATTTACAACGTGAAGTGTGGAATTACGGCGAGAGACGACACTCTCCCTGAAATCGTCCTTCAACCCCTCGAAGGAGGGAGTGCCGGAAACGTGCCTGATGTGAAAAAGCAGGTTTCAGAGCTTTACGAGTTCAGAAAGTGGCCCGAAGGGATTCCAAGCAGGGAGAAGCTGGAGGAACTCGGTTTGGGATGGGTTGAGTAGTTTTAGACTCTTATTTATTTTTATTTTACACAGTATATGAATAATGATGGCTTTATCGCAAAACTTTTTATTTCTGAGCAATCCTGAATATCCAAACAAGCGAAACGTCTATGGTGATGGGCCAAAGGAAAGGGGAGGAGTGCTAGAGACCCAAAAGCATACTTGCCATCGCAACCCTTTAAAAACTGATGGAGCACGGAGGGAAGTTTGATGGACTGTAAACTACTGAGAGTAGAGGATGTACACGAACTTGAAAGCGCTGTAGTATTCGTTCCGGATGCGATTGCAGGAGAACTGCACTTCAGCGAAGCAAAGAATGTTGCTGGCGCTATATTTCCGGGAGTCATTTTTGACGGAAAAACTTACAAGGATCGTGTGGTTGCAGTTGAACTTGACGAGCTAAAAGTGTATAGGGGGAAAAGAAGTTCTCAAGGAGATGGATGCGAAAACATGAAAAGAAGGCTGAGTGGAGAACACATAGAACCTTACAAGATTAGACTGAGACGGAAAGACGGAGGAGAGATAATTGTTCAGGTTTTCGGGACAGTTATCAAGTGGGGTGGAGAGGTTGCTGGTATAGTAGTAGCAGTTGATGTAACCAGAGAAGAAGAGAAAAGGAAAAAACTGGAAGAGCTAACGACACTACTTGAATTCATTAACAAAATTCTCCGCCACGATGTGTTGAATGCCCTGACTTCTGCAGCAGCTTGCCTCGAAGTATATGATGATATGAAAGACGAGGCGATACTTCACAAAGCCAGAGAGGCGATTGAGAGGGCTGTGAGGGTAATCAAAAACATGAGGGAGTTTGAGAGGATTGTGAAAGAAGGCAATTTGAAAATCGTGAGTGTGAGGGAAATGGCTGAGGAAGCCGCGAAAGGTTTTGCCGTTACCGTTAACATTAAAGGGGACTGCAATGTGCTTGCCGATGATGGACTGGTTACTGTTTTCGAGAATCTTTATCAGAACGCTGTACAGCATGGAGAAACGGAGAGAATAGACGTGGAGATCAGAGAATCGGACAAGTTCTGCGAGATCTGCGTGGTTGACTACGGAAAGGGAATTCCGGACGAGATTAAAGATAGGGTGTTCGAAGAGGGTTTCAAGTATGGTGAAAAAGCCTCAACTGGCTTCGGGCTTTACGCAGTAAAGAAGCTTATTGAACGCTATGGCGGCGAAATATGGATTGAAAACAACAAGCCACGAGGGGCTGTTTTTGTGATAAGGTTGATGAGTGTTTAACTATTTCAGATTTAAGCTTAAACCTTCAAAGCCTCTTTTTGTCTGGCACCTTTCATTCAGTGATGAAAAACTTTAACATCAAACGCAATTTCTTTTTAATTTCAAAACCGCAGAAAACTATTAAGCTTAGATGTTAAACTGCGCTGCATGAACCTAAAAGAGTTCAAGATTGGTTGGTTCGCAACGATTCTCGGTACGGGAGGAGTGGCCATTGCATCGCTGATGTATTTTCCTTTGTTAAGTTTGGCTTTGACCTACCTGCTCACGGTCGTCTTTGCTTTGCTGACCGTCATTTGGCTGGCAAAAATAGTCAAGTATCCAAAGGTGGTGGTGACGGAGCTTGGCCACTTCGTAATGGGCAACTTCTACCCCTTACAGCCAATCTCTGCCGTCATCCTCGCCATACTGTACAAAAAGCTTGGGATTCCGCTGGACTTTCCGTTTCTCGCTTACGGTGCTGGTCTGATTTTAGCCCTCACGATCTACCTGTCGTACCACTTCTTCGCCAATACAAGGGCTGAGATACACCACATCCATGGTGGGTGGTTCATCCCGCCCGTTTCAACAATCCTGGTCACCGATGCTCTTCTGCAGTACCCATCAAACGAGCCATTCTTTATTCTTTCGCTGGTTTACTTTGGAATAGGCCTGATGCTGTTTCTCTTTATCTCCACGATACTGTTCCTCAGACTCGTAAACCACGAGCTTCCTGTTTTCGAACTCGCTCCAACGAACTTCATTCTGCTTGCACCCGTCGGAATACTTATTGTGGACTTTACACTCATAGCCAAGCATGCTGAGGTTATATTTTCTGCAAAACTTATTCCTTTGGCGTTGATTGCGTCAATTTCTCTCTGGGGCTTTGGACTGTGGGCTCTGGCGGTTAACCTTTTGCTCCTATTCAGATATCTAAGGAAGGAGATGCCATTTTTCCTCGGCTGGTGGAGCTACGTCTTTCCCACTGCCGCATATACACTTTCAACCATTGCACTCTCACACTTCATTCCAGCGTTCAGCTATGCCGCAATGACCCTTTACACCTTTCTTATGGCGATATGGATCGTCATAGGAGCTCGAACAGTGGTCATAGCGGTTAAAGGTGTTTGAAAGTCACTTTTTGTCTCTTTTTAACCGGTAGATAGTGTGTATGTTCGGGATGTATTTTTCAGTGCTGCTAAAGCGGTTTGGACTTAAACTTCAAGCACAAATATTAAATTTAAAATTGATCATAAACAAAGCAAAAAGGAAAAGTATATATAACATATAATCATTAAAGATGATATGTGGAGGTGGTGGTATGAATGTGGTGATGACGTACTGGCTTGATGAGATCGGAGGAAAGATCGAGCGCAAAGTGATAGACCTCAAACCCTTCGGCTACAGAATGGCTCCAGTCACGCAGTGGGAAATGTTAATCGCGGATGAGGATGTTAGCGTTGAAAGAGGTAAGCCGATAATCCTTAAAATTAGGCCAGTAGACATTCCTGAAAACACGATGGTTGGGCCTTTAAGTATAATGAGGCATGCTCTTGGCGTAGTTCAGGATGTGGTTGAGAGTGGCCTCCCCGGAAAAGTTGAGGATGCAAAGTGCATAAACAGGGTTCTGTTCATTCCCGTTGAAGATGGTGAAATTAAAAAAGATGATTTAGTTGGAGTTTTGAAAGTTTTCTACATCAAAACTGGAATATTAACTCGTCTTTTTGGTTTGAATCCCCCCAAGGTTGAGATTAAAAGGCATGTTACAGAGGCAAATATTACATGGAGGGATGATGGGATTGTTTATCGGAAGAGGGCTAAGATAGACGCTCTTGGATATACACGCAGTCACATAGGTGTTTGGGAGACCTTGATTGCCGACGAAGATGTCACCGTAAAGAAAGGAGATATCGTCCGCATTAAGATAAGAGAAATCAACCTGCCACCAGGCACGGTAGTCGTCCCACTCAGCATTATGAGGAATGCATACGGGACGGTTCTTGATGTTGTTGAACTTGGAGTGCCAAAGAAGGTTGAAGAAGAGAAGAGAATACATCAGGCTGTATTTCTCGCCATAGAGGATGGGAAGATAGAAAAGGGTGACCTGATTGGCGTCATCAATGTTTATTATGTTGGTCTCGGTGAGGTTGAAAGTGTTATTCAAGAGAAAAGTCCAGAGAGAGTCAGAATGGTTTACAGGAGTGGTGAAGGCATAATCAAGAAGGAAGTTACTGTTGAACCTTTTGGATACAAAAGGAGTCCTGTTGCGAGGTGGGAGGTGATAGTTGCGGATGAAAACAAGAAGCTAAGATACGGAGAACCTGCAGTGGTGAGAGTTAAGAAGATTGGGGTTCCACCGAACACGATAATTTATCCGTTGCACATCATGAGGCATGCATATGGAACAGTTGTTGACCTTTTCTGCGATTGTGCACCATGGAAGGTTGAGGAGGGTGGGCACATTCGAAAGGTCGTCTTCCTTCCTGTGATGGATGGGGAAGTAAGAGAAGGGGAGATGCTTGGAGTGCTGAACTTCTACAGCGTTGAGGTGGGGAAAGTTGATAGAATCCGCGGATGGTATTCTAAGTGGATAAAGATGTCCGAAGAAGAACTTATGGTATACATCGAGGGGTTGCAGTAAAAAGTTTTTTAAGTATGTTATTTATTACTTATTAAATGTGCAGATTCCAGTAGCTATCCCAACAACAATACAATTTTTTGTTGAAGTATTTGCCTTTTGCTTCTCTATTGGATTTGTAGCCATCATTGCTGGTACAGGTGGTGGAGTGCTCTTCACATCTTTTCTTCTCGGATTTACTTCAATTCATCCCGATATAGTCCGTGCAACAGGACTACTATCTGCTGTTGCGGGAACAAGAATGGGTGCTCAGACATACCTGCGGAGCATTGCAAACATAAGAATTGCCCTCTTCCTTGCTGCACCTTACACAGTTTTTGCTGTGATTGGCGCTTACTTCGGACTTTACCTCACAGGTCATTTTGGAACGTATGGTGTTGCGATCCTCAAGTTGATGCTCGGTCTGATCGTTTTGTTCATAGGTGTACATTGTACATATTCATTAAGAGAACAGAATATCCCGAAAGCGCGGGGGATAAAATTACTCAGAAACTCGGTCTCGAAATACCCTATTATGAAAAATCTCTTGATACCGTTGTTAGATACAAACTAAAACACGCTCCACTTGCCTTTTTAATTTGCTGTGTAGTGGGCTTCATTTCCGGCACTTTTGGTTTGGGAGCTGGATGGGCGATAGGACCGACAATTAACCTGATAATGCTAGCACCACTAAAAGTTGCTACCACGACGAGTGCTGTGATAATCAGTATTGGTGATACTGCTGCAATCGTGCCGTATTTTATTTCTGGTTCGCTAATTCCGATTTTTGCAGTTCCTGCTGTAACGGGACTTATGGCAGGGGCGAGAATTGGCGCAAAAGTGGCTGTGAGAATTAAAGCAAAATATGTGAGATACATTCTGACATGTATTTTGCTTTTCGTCGGCGTTAGGCTCATATGGGTGGGATTGTGGATGATGAGATAGGAGTGAAATTTCCTCTTGAAGGGAGAATTTATGGAGAAGTTAGTGGCTGGCTCACAGTTATAGGTATTCTTATAGCAATTGTGGGAGTTATCATTGGGATTGCTGGCAACTCCATTTTTGACTACCAGTCTACTGTTAACGATCTCCTCAGCGGGCTTAATGAAGAGAAAATTTGGGAAAAGGACACCTACATGCATACAGTGCTACATGGATACTGGTTTTTATCCATACTGCATACGGGTGATGGAATCGCCATGTTCGGAATCGCAACAGTCGTTTACGGTGGAATTGTAGGGATGATCTGTCTTTTAGCCTCCATGTTCAGAAGCAGAGAAGTATTATTTTATAAAAAAGGATTATATACAATCTTGGCCACCGTCATACTTTCAGTAATGCTCCTCCTTGCCTGGGAAGCGAGTTTGCATTAATTGTTTGCATTAATGTCCGCCGCCAGCCATTATAAGCGGTCTGACTATAGCGAACAGCATCTCAACCAGCACCACGGCCAATATTAGCTTGTAAACCCTTGGTGCTTTTGGTATGGTGGCTAAAATGCTTATGATCGGAGTAAGGGCTAGTATAACAACCCCTACGAGACTGAGACAGTCAAATTGCTCAAGATTGGTTAGAAACCAGTCGTATCCATGGATTCTAATGCCTTTAACATCCATCCAGAACTTTTCAGCGGGCTTGTCCCAGTTTTGCACAGTTTTTATGGGGTCAACATAAACATTCTCGCCTGTGAGGGATATCAGTCCGGGGACTACCATCACTATTAGTCCGATCAGCGTCATGACTTCCATAACTCTTGCAAAGACCTTGTTCATCGGTTCAACTTCAACTTCTTCCACCATCACTCATCACCTCTAAAAACCGGGGACATAACCAAGTCCTGAGAGCCCCTTCCAGATGTCCAGCACTGCTGACATCAGCATTATACCCATAACTAAGTACCTCACCGCTTTGGGCTTTGCCTTAACTGCAAGCTTTGCACCAATTCTTGCGCCGATTGTTATTCCGATTACAGAGGGTATCACAATTACGGGCAAAACTGCTCCATTTGCCAAGTATATCCATGCTGCTGCAGCATCGTTTACTGTAATGATCAGCATGCTGGTTGACGTTGCGACCTTTACTGGTGCACCCATGATGAGGTTCAGAACCGGAACATTGGCCCAACCTGCTCCCAGACCGAACATTCCAGCAATAAATCCGACCATTGCAAATGCGGGTATGGCAATGGCCATATTCGTTATTCGATACTCAACTACTCTCTCCAGCGATGGTTCGTACCACGCCCCCACAACTCCGAGCTTCTTTGACAACCCATCCTGTTCGCGAACTTCTGGAAACTCAACTCTTTTCGAAGTTGCCATCACCACGAAAATAACGAAAAGTACGATTCCAAGCATGATGTTGATGTAATGCTTCCCCTCAGGGAAAGAATTCGTTATCCAAAGCCCCACAATTCCTCCCAGTATGGACGTAACGCTGGAAACGGCTACAATTGGAGCCATTATTCTTAGATTTGCAAGCCCCTTCTTTGTTAGTTGAGGAGCGGAGGACAGAGAGCTTGTAAGAGCCATTATAAGCCCTGTACCTCTGATAAAATCCACGTTGAACGGGAAAAACGCTGTTGTCAATGGGACAAAAAGCACTCCACCTCCAACTCCCGAGATCGGTGCAATAATTCCAATGACAAATGTGAACAGGAAAAGTACTGCTGGCCAGAACCACCATGCATCCACCAACATGTCTTCCCTTTCTGATAGGATAATATAATGTTTACTAAATTTTTCATCATGTATAAACATTACACAAAAGGATAACTCAGTCTTCTGTGTTCGGAATCAGTATGACTTTTCCTAAAATATTTTACTCAGTCCTAGTAGTTCACAATTACTCTTACTTAGTAACATTGGATAGAAGTCTCATGAATGATAAGCTGCGCTTACAGTCTTAGTATCAATTAAAAAGTTGGTGCCGTTACATCTTCCTTGGAAATTAAAAAGGGCAGGGATTCAACCCCCCCCCCATGCAGCTGCAAATAGAAACCCACTACAGCTAACAATAGACATCCAG
>NZ_JACDNT010000048.1 GCF_017656475.1 Archaeoglobus sp. | reverse complement strand
AAAGTATATCTTTTCTTCATCCAAGCTAAATCCGGCAGCTCCAGCGATCACTCCAAAACTCGCAATGAATATGCTGAAACAAAGTCGAAACCTTATTAATCTATCGAGGGGTACCACAATACCTGAACGAGACTGAAAAGTCTCACTTCTTTTGTGAGAGACGACATTCAGCTCAACCTTTCTAAACTTTTAAGGCAAGTCCATATCTCTGTTGTGCAATGGTGGTGGTCCTTCTTAAACCTAACAGGAGCTGCACCGTTTATCAGAGTTTCGAATCAAAAACGAATAGCTTTGTTATACCGGCATTTGACGGCAACTCATCCCACATTTTACTGGACACAGTTGAACACTACCTCAGTACAACTATAGTACTGAGAGTAGCTGCATATGCTGTTTTAACCAAAAAGCGGAAATGATTTATGTTGGTTCGGATTTGCTGCAGAGCAAAAAGCATTCAGCTGTAGTGAATATGTAGTGTTCAATCACGTTGTATAATGATATGTAATGATATTGAAAACATACTTAATTAACTTTTTGTGAAGACAAACACATGAAGAAAGTCTGTATTGACGATGTAAAACCCTACGAGGCGCCGGGCCATTTTAATATGGTTGCACTGAGGTTGCATCACAAGGAGACGACGGGATCAGAAAACTTTTGGATGGGATTGTCGCACTTCCTTCCAGGAGGCGGGGCTGAGTGGGATAAGAGCGACATTGAAAAAGTGTACTTCGTATTGAGTGGGAAAATAACCGTCGTAAAGGAGAACGGAGAAAAAATTGTTCTGGAACCAATGGATTCTCTGTACATTCCTGCAGGCGAACCGAGATATCTCATAAATGAAACGAACATGCCTGCAAGCATGCTCGTAATTGCGAGTTACCCCAAGGAGTGAGGGGGTGAGAGAATTGGTGGTGAAAGAGGTTTTTGAGTCTGTAGAGGACTACCAGAAATCACTGGAAGAAAGAGTTCAGAGCGGGTCGATGGGCTACAGGAAAATGTTCGACCTGACAGGAAAAGTGGCTGTTGTCACAGGGGCAACTGGTGGGCTAGGAGGCCCGATTGCTCTTGGTCTGGCAGATTTTGGGTGTGATGTTGTTGTAGTAGGAAGGAGGGTCGAAGTATTAGAAAAACTGAAGACGAGCATAGAAAAACTGGGCAGAAAGGCACTAGCTATTAAATGTGACATTACGAAAGAAGAAGACGTCGTCAACTTAGTAAACAAAACGGTTGAGGAGTTTGGCAGAATTGACATCCTCGTGAACTGTGCAGGGATAAACATTCCGAAGCCGGCAGAGGAATATCCACTAGAGGATTGGAATAAGGTTATGGATGCAAATGTTACTGGAGTATTCCTAGTTTGCAGGGAAGTTGGCAAAGTAATGATCAAACAGAACGGAGGAAAAATAATTAATGTGTCTTCTGTTAGAAGTGAATATGGATTACCAAGAAACTATATTGCCTATTGTGCCAGTAAAGCAGCAGTAAATCTTATAACAAAACAGCTTGCATGTGAGTGGGCCAAATACAACATCCTTGTAAATGCAATTGCTCCAACAGTCATTGCGACACCTCTTACAGCACACATAATGAAAGACCCAGAACTTTCGAGAACTATGAAATCTCGCATTCTTCTGGGTAGGTGGGGATACCCAGACGACTTGATCGGAGCGGTCATATTCTTTGCTTCAGATGCATCGAATTTTGTCACTGGGCAGATACTGTTCATAGATGGAGGGGTTACTTCGTGGGCATAAAAGTAGCTTGCATTGGTGCCGGAACTGTTGGATCAAGTTGGGCGGCACTGTTTGCATGGCGTGGGTGCAGAGTCGTTGTATACGACCCGTTTCCCGAAGCTCTCAGGAAGGCTGAAGAAAACATTGCACGAACCGTTACAACACTTAGTGAAATATTTTTGGATGGTAAGGCGGGTGTAGATGAAGTCCTTAGGAGAGTTACTTACACAGAAAGCTTGGAGGAGGCTTTAAGTGGAACGCAATATGTGCAGGAATCAGCGGTAGAAAAATTAGAGGTGAAAAGATCGCTTTTTGAAGAAATGGATAATATAGCAGATCCAGAAACCGTTCTTGCAACCAGTACATCCGGATTAAGCATAACAGAAATTCAAAAAGCTGCAAAAAAACACCCTGAAAGGTGCATTACTGCTCACCCCTACAACCCGCCACATCTGATCCCTCTTGTTGAAGTCGTTCCAGGTGAGTTGACAAGCAAACGTTGTATCGATAGAACGGTTGAATTTATGGACTGGCTTGGCAAGAAACCCATCGTCGTTAAAAAGGATGTTCCAGGAATGGTTGCCAACAGGCTCGCTGCTGCCCTATGGAGGGAGGCTGTAAATCTTGTTTACCAAGGAATTGCTACACCCGAGGAGATTGACATTGCGGTAAAATATGGTCCAGGGATTAGATGGGCAATTACAGGGGTTTATCTCACCTATCACTTAGGCGGCGGTGCAGGAGGCATGAAATATTTCTTGGAATTTTTCAAGGATCACTATAAACGACTTTGGTCGGATTTAGCATGCTGGTCAGAGTATCCTGACAACTCATTTGAGGCCATACTCAAGTCAATGGAGGACTACAAAGTTATCAAAAGAATGGCTTATGACGAGCTGACGAAGTGGAGGGATGAGCAGCTGGCAAAGATTCTCAAATTGCTCATAGAAGGGGGTTAAAAAGAAAGGAGGTGGTTATTTTGGAGGCGAGATGGGACATACTTGTGCCTGTTTTGGCGTATTTCTTGATAACAACATTAGGTGTTGGGTACTACCTTATGAGGAGAATGGAAAAATCAGAAGAAGATTATCTAGTCGCGAAAAGAGGTTTGGGTGCAATTCCAGTTGGTGTTACTCTGGCTTTAACTGTGCTGGGTACACCACATATACTGGGTGTTATGGAGAGTGCTTTTGACATTGGCCTACCTGCAGTCTGGTTTTCATTTGCACATGCTATAATGCTGGCAGTTGTATGTCTGTTTACGGGAAGGTGGGCAAGAAAGCTGAAAGTGGAGTCCGTTCCTGAGTTTCTTGATATTATCTTCAACAACTATTGGCTGAGACTAATGGTAGGATCTGTGATAGCTGGAGCAATCTTCGGTATCTGCACTCTGGAAACACAAGGACTAGGTATCTTCGTTTCAATTCTGACCGGAACTTCGATTGAAGTAGGGATAATAATCGGTGCAACAATAGGAATATTCTATGTTATCTTATCAGGTATGAAAGAGGTTGCTTGGTTAAATGTACTAAACGCAGTGATATTGTACATCGGTATTATAGCAGCCACTTTTGTATTAGGTGCAGGCCTCGAAAGCGGGTGGAGTGGAGTTCATGAGTTTTACATATCGAATGATATGGCAGACAAACTCAACATATTCGGTTCGTGGGAGGTATTCGTAGGATTTGCCCTTGTCAACATACTTGCAACGGTGTTTTTCCAAGGAATCAGCCAGCAGGGATTGCATGCTGCGTTAGCTGCAAAGTCACCAGATGTGCTTAGAAGAGCGATGCTAATAGCCGTGCCTGTGAACGGCTCGTTTGCAGTTTTTGCGGCAGTTATGGGTATGGCTGCAAGAGCAACGCCTGAATTTGCAGAACTTGGAGCAAAGACTGCCACTCCTGCCATGATCGTATCTGTTCTTCCAACTTGGGCAGCGGCTTTGCTACTGGCAACCTGCCTCGTAGCGGTTCTTTCATCTTACGCCATAACACTTCTGGCTCCAACCACGATATTCGTGAACGACATCTACAAGGCAGTTCTCAAGCCAGAAGCAACACACGAAGAGCTTCTGAGAGTGTCTAGGATCCTTACGATATTACTCGCAATAGCAGCGCTCGTTCCTGCAGTAAGCTTACCACCAATACTTGCGGCTATGATGTGGTTGTTCTCTTGGCTTGTACCTGTCTTTTGGTTCGTCATATTCGGGTTATTCTGGAAAAGGTCTGCTCCAGCAGCAATTGCCACATGCCTGGTGGTTTGGATTGTCATTAACGCTTGGACAATGACACCTCTGCCAGAAGTGCTTGGAGCGCCCTCGTGGTTGCATCAGGTCTATCTCGCTCTGATAGTGACCTTAGTGCTTGGTGCCATACTCACCGCGGTTCTACCGGGGAAACCGGGACTTTTCAAAGAAAAAGCAGCTTTAGCTGGGAGGTGAAAAAATGTTTCCCATTGATGCAATCTTAACGTGTTTTGGGTTCAGCGTTGGAATAGCAGTAGTTGGATACATTATTTCGCTGTTTCTGGACTGGAGTGAGGCAGAGGGTGATGGAGATGATGCTTGAAGTGGGAACTGTGACTTGGATGGCGTTAATCATAGCCCTTATGTTTATTTATTTCTTTTTGGGCTTTATAGGGGCACGTAGAAAGGAGTAACTGAACATTTGTTTTTTAATTTTTGGAGGGAGTGTGATGTCTGAACGTGTTGTAAAATCCACTTGTAAAAGTTGCCATGGCGGATGCAGAGTACTTGTTAAGGTAAAATCAGGAAAAGTGGTACACATAGAGGGAGATCCAAACTCATTGACCTTAGGGACAATGTGTCCTAAGGGTCTTGCAAGCATCAAAGAGGTGTACAATCCATCAAGGCTAAAATACCCTCTAAAGAGAGTTGGCGAAAGAGGGGAGGGTAAATGGAAAAGAATAAGCTGGAAAGAGGCTTTGGACACAATAGCCGACAAGATGAAAGAGTATATCAAAGAATATGGGCCAAGTTCAATCTTGATCGGGCAGGGAACAGGGAGAGGGTATAACAGATACACTTTCAGGTTTGCGAGGTCAATTGGCACACCGAACGTTCTGCTACCCGCCCACTTCTGTTACGCACCAAGGCTTGCAGCCTTCGGAATTACTGTCGGTGGAAGATTATACTGCGATTATCACGGCTGGGGTGGAGAGTATCCAAAAACAATCATTCACTGGGGCAAGCAGCTTGAATACACCAATGCTGATGGAGAAATGGCTGTTTGGTTTCTAAGAGCATTGGAAGAAGCCGAACATTTCATCCTTGTAGATCCGAAGGCAACACCTGTTGCACATAGGGCAGACCTTTGGCTACCTGTAAGGCCTGGAACAGATGCTGCTCTTGCTTTGGGAATGCTAAACGTCATTATTAATGGAGAGATGTATGACAGAGATTTCGTTGAAAAATGGACTTTTGGTTTTGAAAGACTTAAAGAAAGAGTTCAGGAGTATGATTTGGACAAGGTCAGTAGAATAACGTGGGTGACAAGAGAGAAGATACGGCAGGCTGCAGAGTGGTTCGCAACATCCAAGCCAGGTTGTATCCAGATCGGGCAGGCGCTTGAAGCTGGAAACAACTCGATCCAAACTCTGAGAGCCATAATCTGCTTAATGGCAGTCACGGGCAACATAGAAAGGCCAGGTAGTATGGTAAACTGGATTCCTCCAGCCACGGGGGAGATGGAAGAATTTGCTTTAGAAGTGCCAGCTCCAAAAGAATTACCAATAGGCGCAGATAAGTACAAACTTCTCGGTTTACCACCCTTTGCGATGTGTCATTTTGAGAGCGTATGCGATGACCTTCTTAATGGGGATAAAAAAATAAAAATGATGCACTTACACGGGACGAATCCATTATTGGCGTACGCAAACTCGAAAGAGGTGCTTGATGCCTTACTCAATGTTGAATTTATCTCGGTCGTCGACCTCTACATGTCCCCAACAGCACGATATGCAGACATAGTTTTGCCTGCTGCACACTGGCTTGAAACTGACGATATATATGACATGCACCCCAGATTCTTTGTCTCAGCAATAGTCAAAGCTGTTGAACCAGTCGGGGAAGCATTACCCGACAATGTGATATTTAACGAACTTGGAAAAAGAATAGCACCTAGATACTGGTTCAATAATGTTTACGAAATGCTGAACTACCAGTTGAGAAAGGCAGGGATTACATGGGAGGAGTTCAAGAAAATTGGGGTTTTAGCAAAGACCGGAAAGGAACACTATTACAAGTATAAGACGAAATACTGGAGAGAAGAAGGAGGATTTCCAACACCGACTGGAAAAATAGAACTATACTCAACCATTCTAGAAAAATTTGGCTACGACCCACTACCACACTATCGAGAACCAAACGAGAGTCCTTATAGTACTCCCGACCTCTATAAAGAGTACCCATTAATACTCTCAACTGGCGGTAGAGTTCCCTATTACTTCCACTCTCAATATCGCCAAAATCCGTGGTTAAGAGAACTGCAGCCAGATCCGGTAGCCCTAGTACATCCGAAAACGGCTGAAAAATATGGGATAAGTGACGGAGACTGGATTTGGATTGAAACTCCACGAGGAAAGATAAGACAAAAGGCACGACTTTTTGAAGGAATGGATCCTCGCTACGTATTTGTACAAGCTTCGTGGTACTATCCAGAAAAACCAGATCTTGGTATATGGGAAAGCAATGCAAATGTTTTGACGAGCAACAAACCACCGTTTGACCCATGCATTGGTTCTACAACATTCAGGGCAATGTTATGCAAGATCTACAAGAGCGAAGGGGGTGAGTAAATTGAACCTCCTGCTAGTACATGACCGCAACAAGTGTATTGGGTGTTACGCTTGTATAATAGCTTGTAAGCTTGAGCACAGTTCAGAGGAATCTGATGATCCCGGACGGATCAGAATTGTTCATGTGGGCCCAAAAATTTCTGGTGCCAAAGTTCAGCAGCACTTTAAGGCCATATTCTGCAGACATTGTCTCAATGCTCCATGTGTAAAAGAGTGTCCCACGAACGCATTGAAAAAAACTGAAGATGGAAGAACGGTCGTAGATGAAGAGCTGTGCATAGGGTGCAGGATCTGCATTGAAGTGTGCCCTTTTGGAGCACCTCAGTTAGGTGATGATGGAAAAATCAGGCTCTGTGATATCTGCATGCCTCGCATTGAGAACGGAAAATTACCAGCTTGCGTTTCCGCATGTGTCGCCAGGTGCTTGCAAGTTAGAACAATTGATGAGTTGAAAACCAGGCGAGCTAAAAGTCGGAAATTTTAAGAATGAAGAGTTTGTTTAGCTTCTGTTCTTCTACTATTTTATAATCCATCTTGCTGAAAAATCTCTTAAAGTATTCTGATGCAAAGTCGCTAAATTCTCTGTCCAAATTATGATAAAACGTCACCTTAAATTCGCCCTCGACAGTTTTAAGCTCGATATTAGTAAACCACCTGTTACCCTCGACATAGATTTTCCTTAAAGATTCCATAACTTTGGGAAAGAAGTTCTTAGAGTCTCTGTTTTCGTCAACAAAACTTAGAACAATGGCTGTTATGACATCTTCATCGTACAAACTGTCTTTTTTACCCTGAAGAAGGTGCATAAAATTCCTTTTGGAGATCAGGACGTTCTCAAACTCGTTTATCAGCTTCTCCCTGACTAAAATCCTGTCTACCTTGGAGCCATATTTGGAAATGTCGTAGAGCAACTTTATTGCTTGTTCAAGTACGTTACTTTGGTTTCCATAGATGTCAGTAAGGTCCCTAAGGAGTTTATATGTGTCCTGCGAAATGTAAGTGCCTAGCCTGACCATTTTTGTCTTCATGTTTATCATTATATTAGTGGAGTTCAAAAAGTTTTTTAAATTTTGTATCTTGAAATATATTTATTAGCTTAAATTTTAACTTACAGCCATTAACCAAAATTAACTTTTTGAGATGTCGTTTTGTTATCCCTTACATAATAACACATAGTATTATACAGAATTATTGATAATTCTTAATAAGTTTCTACGAAGTAGGGTTGTTGGGGTGATAAAAAATGGTGGACGATGTTGATTCCCCGTATCTCCACGGAATGCTGGATCCGGAGCTAATTGGAAAGCCAGAGGACATTTTAGTGAAACCACCAGTGAAAATTCTGGGAAAAGAGGTTGAAGTGTACGACCTTTCCCACAAGTTCGGCTATGGCGTACCACTGTGGCCTTACTTCAACGATGTAAAAATCGACCGCTTCCATTACCATGCCAAATCCAGAGTTCTGTCACAGGTTATTACAACGACCATGCACGTGTCGACGCATGCCGATGCACCAATCCATGTGGAGGAGGGTTTTCCATCAATCGAAGAGGTGCCACTTGAGCGGTACATGGGCGAGGGTGTTGTTGTCTCAATACCAAAGAAGAAATGGGAAGTTATTACCGCTGAGGATTTAGAGAAGGCTGATCCTCCAATCGAAAAGGGTGACATAGTCATTGTAAATACTGGCTGGCATCGTTACTGGAGTGACAGTGTCAAGTACTTCTGCTATGCACCCGGTTTCTATAAGGAGGCTGGTGAGTGGTTTGTCAAGAAGAAGGTTAAGGCAGTTGGTATTGATACACAGGCTCTTGACCACCCTCTTGCAACGAGAGAGGTATGGCACCAAGGAGGAGGAGATGAGAGAAATGCGATACTTCCGTGGTTGATAGAAGAATACAAGAAAGAGAAGGGCAGAGATCCGAGAGAAGACTTTCCTTATTGGGAACCGTGCCACAGACTACTTCTAACCAACGGAATAATGGGATGGGAAAACGTAGGAGGGGACATTGACAAAGTAACTGGACAAAGGTGTACCATCATTGGCTTACCGATTAGATGGGAGAAGGGAGATGGCTCGATAGTAAGACTGATTGCCATTGTAGAGAAAAGGTAACACAACGAATTTTTCAAATTTTTTCTAAACATAATAAAAAATTTTATAACGGAGGTGTAAACTTGAAACCCCTTGAACTGTTGGACGGAGGAGAAGGACCCCTCGTTGGATGGTGCGATCCCGATGATTTTCGTGATTGGGTTAAGAACAACAAGAGTAGAGATATGGTCGACAAAACAATGTCCGCAGAAGAAGCCGTATCAAAGTTCATCAAAGATGGGATGTACATCGCAAGCGGTGGGTTTGGGCATGTGAGAGTATCTATGAATATAATTTACGAAATAGTGAAACAGGATATAAAAGGGCTTACAATGGCGGGAAAAACATCAGTTCATGACCTTGATGTACTTATAGCTGCTGGCAGTGTTGAAAAAGTGGAAGCGGGATATAGCTTCGGTCACGAGCTACGAGGATTGTCTCCAGCTTCTCGCAGAAAGGTTGAAAATGGTGAAGTGAAAGTTTTAACTGAGTGGAGCAACGCGGCACTTCAGTGGAGATTTAAAGCAGCTGCGATGGGTTTGCCGTTTTTACCAGCTAGAATCTTGATGGGTACCGATACTTTTAAAAAGAGTTCTGCAAAAATCATTAAGGATCCTTTTACAGGAAAACCTCTCACACTCATACCTGCGTGTTTTCCGGATGTAGCTATTATACACGTTCACCGTGCTGATATATATGGGAATGCCCAGATCGACGGAATACTTGTAGAAGACTTCGAATTGGCGAGAGCAGCGAAAAGAGTAATTATAACAGCAGAGGAAATAATCCCCACTGACAAGATTAGAGATGAACCATGGAGAACTGTGATTCCGTATTTCCTAGTTGATGCAGTCGTTGAACAGCCTTATGGTTCCCACCCGTGTAACATGCCGCTGCTCTACTACTTCGATGAGGAGCACATTGCTGAGTACTTGGCGCTAACAAAAACTGAAGAAGGGACGAAGGAGTACTTTAAGAAATACGTTTACGGAGTAAATGACTTCTGGGAGTATTTGGACCTTGTTGGAGGCATTGAAAAACTTGAGAAACTTAAGAAGATTGAACAAGTAAGGGAGAAGCCGGTATATCCCTGGGGGTGATGTTATTGCAGTATTCAGAAGCAGAGTATATGGTTTGTGTCGCAGCAAGAATTCTCGAAGACAGGAAAAGTGTTTTCGTCGGAACCGGAATGCCATTGCTAGCAGCATGTCTGGCTCAGAAGCTGTATACTCCTAATTTAGTAATAGTATTTGAGGCAGGAGGGATAGCACCAATACTGCCAAGGATCCCAATCTCGGTTGGTGAATCGACAACATTTTACGGGGCAATTATGGCGACAAGCATGGATTATGTTATGTCCCTAGCTCAGGCAGGATATGTTGATTACGGTTTTCTTGGCGCCGCCCAGATCGACCCTTACGGCAACATCAATACAACCGTAATTGGGGATTGGGAAAGACCAAAAGTAAGACTTCCAGGGAGTGGAGGGGCCAATGATGTAGGATCACTCTGCTGGAAAAACATTGTGCTTATGAGGCAGGACAAAAGGAGGTTTGTGCCTAAGCTTGACTTTCTCACGACTCCCGGTTATCTCTGCGGTAATAGAGAGGAAGCAGGACTCCCAGCAGGTACAGGACCTTACAGAGTCATAACGCAGATAGGTGTGTATGAGTTTGATGAGAACACAAAGAGAATGAAACTCGCTGCACTTCACGAAGGCTACAAAGTTGAAGATGTGGAAGCCAATACGTCATTCGACATCTTGATTCCCGACGAAATTGAATATACTGAACCCCCTACAGACGAAGAACTTGAGGTGCTAAAGGAATTCGATCCAGATGGAATACTGCTTGGTAAGAAGAATAAGAAATAGAGGTGATAATGTATGGCGGTTATTGTAGGTGCTGCAAGAACTCCTGTGGGCAGATTCGGCGGCAGTT
>NZ_JACDNT010000047.1 GCF_017656475.1 Archaeoglobus sp. | reverse complement strand
TCGTGTTCGAGGAGTAGCATGAAGGCTGAGTGGGAAGGAGATTTAAAATGCTTTTCCGTTTTTGTTTTCTGTTTGTTTCTGTTTGCTGGAAAACACTATCACAAAATTTAATTATTTTAAAAATAAGACATTATCGATGAAAGAAGTATTTGTGGTGGTTTCAGGAAAGGGGTCGGAAGGGAAAACGACGTTGATCGTCAATTTGGCGGTTTTGATGGCTCAAAAAGACTACAGAGTCGCTGTTATAGACTTTGATCCCTCTCTAAATGCCTTATCTTCTCTCTGCAGGATTGACGACATTCCTCTTACGGCAAAGAACGTGCTTGATGGTTTTGCATCTATCGAGGACATCATTTACAGCGGAATTTCAGGAGTTGAAGTTATACCTGCCGGTATGGGCATCAGAGAATTTCGAAAAGCTGAGTTGAAAGGTTTGCTGGATATGGTGGCAGGATCGGCAGACATTCTTTTTCTTGACATTCGAGGCGGTCTTAGTGAGGAATCAGTTTTGGCCATCTACGCATCCACCTCTGTTTTGGCTGTAACGGAACCCAAAGTTGAATCACTTGAGGCATCTCTTCCATTACCCGGGATTGCCGAAAGACTGAAGGCAGACTTTGTGGGTGTTGTTGTAAACAAAAAGAGAGACGGAGAAGTTGAGGTTGATGATGTGGATGCTCTCATCGGTAACGTTATTGCAGAAATCCCGTATGATGAAGCTGTGAAAAAGTCGATGGCCTCTGGCAGCCCGATAATTTTCTCGTCTCCGATGAGTAAGCCTTCAAAAATACTTAATGAGGTTGCAGATGCAATTTCAGTTTGGGTAGGAAGTTTTGAGGGTGAAAGAAGAGAACTCGCTGCGAGGAGCAGACTCTTCAAGGCCCTGTGTCCATGAGAAACTACTTATATTGTCGTGTGAATTTTGTGTTGAATGAGGCAGAGGTTCGTCCTGGACACAACTGCAATAACTGATGCAGGACTGAGAATTAAGGAGGGTTACGAGTCTCTGTGTGAATCTGCTGCTGAAGTTCTGGACCTCATAGCTCTTGCAAGGCTTAAACTTGATATTAGCTGCTACATTCCATATCCATCAGTTTATACCGAGTTAACAAGCTTTTTGAAAAGATATGGATGTGATGAGGATATTTTCACTAAGCTCGACACCTGGCTTGTGAAAAAAACTCCGAACAGGTACGAAGTCAAGATTCCTGCCGCAATATTTTACGAATACATAATCACCGTAAGACAGAAGATGAACAGAGGGAGAAGGCTTGCTGAAGAGTTCATTCTCGAATCGTCCGCAATAACGGCAAAGCTTGAGGACAAGAGCAAGATTGAGGATGAGATTGGGGCTCTAATCTCCAAGTTCAGGGACAAGTACAGGGCGGTGATGAGACAGGGTATCCTTGACAGCGCGCCTGATTTAGATGTCCTCCTTCTGGCCAAGGAGTTGGAGGCAGGTGTTGTTAGCAGCGACGCTGGAATAAGAAAGTGGAGTGAAAGACTCGGCTTGAGATTCGTTGAGGCTGCAAAATTTCCGCGCATGCTGAAAGAGTACCTCAAGCTTATGGGTTCTGAAAATATTGTGCGAAAATTTGAGAATGAAGAAGAAGAGTGAAGAAGATTAAAAGATAAAAAATAAAAACTCCAATGTTAGTGGTCTTTTGAGGTGGTAAGATGCTAAGTGTGAATGAGATTGCAGCAGAAATCGTTGAAGACATGCTGGATTATGAAGAAGAACTGAGAATTGAATCTAAAAAGCTTGAAAACGGCGCTGTTGTTGTGGACTGCGGAGTGAACGTGCCGGGAAGTTACGATGCTGGAATAATGTACACACAGATCTGCATGGGTGGTCTGGCAGACGTTGACATCGTTGTAGACACGATCAACGATGTGCCGTTTGCATTCGTTACCGAGTACACCGATCATCCGGCTATTGCCTGCCTTGGAAGCCAGAAGGCTGGATGGCAGATACAGGTTGACAAGTACTTTGCAATGGGAAGCGGCCCTGCAAGGGCTCTCGCCCTGAAGCCAAAGAAGACCTACGAGAGGATAGAGTACGAGGATGATGCGGATGTGGCTGTAATCGCTCTCGAAGCGAACAAGCTTCCGGATGAGAAAGTTGTAGAATACATAGCCAAGGAATGTGACGTTGATCCTGAGAACGTCTACGCCCTTGTAGCTCCGACAGCTTCAATCGTCGGAAGTGTGCAGATTTCAGGAAGGATCGTCGAAACGGCAATTTTCAAGATGAATGAGATCGGATATGATCCGAAGCTCATCGTCAGCGGTGCTGGAAGGTGTCCGATTTCGCCAATTCTTGAGAATGACCTCAAGGCCATGGGCTCGACAAACGACAGCATGATGTACTACGGAAGCGTGTTCCTGACGGTCAAGAAGTACGACGAGATACTTAAGAATGTGCCAAGCTGCACAAGCAGGGATTACGGCAAACCGTTCTACGAAATATTCAAGGCTGCAAACTACGACTTCTACAAGATCGACCCGAACCTCTTCGCTCCAGCGCAGATTGCAGTAAACGACCTTGAGACGGGCAAAACTTATGTCCACGGGAAGCTGAACGCTGAAGTCCTCTTCCAGTCCTACCAGATTGTTCTGGAGGAGTAATTCTTTTTTATTTTGTATTTATAAAGTTTTTGCAGAAAATTTTTAAGTTTTAAAATCGTTTTTTCAACAGGAGGTGATGGTTCATGATAAAGAAGGTTCTGTTTCCGGTTGATTTTTCCTTAGTCTCAGAATATGCATTCGGTAACTGCATTCCAAAATTCTTTTCAACAGGTGCCGCACATGAACTTATTCTGTTCCACGCCCTTGATGTTGACCTGCAGTCTCCTCAGGAACTGGAAGTTGCAGAAAAACTTGAGAAAAAGTATATGGATAAAATAGAAGAGATTTCCGCCGAATTCAGAGAAATGGGAATAAACGCAAGAGGAGTTGTTAGGCTTGGAACTCCTGCCTTGGAAATTGCAAAGATTGCAGAGGAAGAAAATGTGGATCTAATTTACATGCCAATGAAGGGTGAAAACATCCTTAGAGAGATGCTTATTGGTTCTACCGCGGCGAACGTTGCAAGGATTGCCAAAAAACCGGTTCTGATGGTAAGATACGAGTGGGATAGAGGTAAAAAAGCTGTTAAATGTTACTGGGATGCAAGGAGAGTTTTTGACCGTCCGCTGCTTGCCTTAGACTTCTCGAAGTGCACTGAAAAAATAATCCAGTCTACAGAGCTTTTTAAGGAATTCGTGAAAGAGGCGATACTAATGCATGTTGTGGACTACGGAAAAGCGAGTGAATTGGAGAAAATTACGCAGGAAGCCATCCAGAAGCTAAATGAGATTGCCAATAAACTTGACTTTCCATGTGAGGTTGTTGTTCACAGCGGAGATGCCTCTAAAGAGATACTCATGACGGCTCCCTCAATGAATGCAACGCTGATCGTAATCGGGAAAAGAGGACGAAATATACTTCAACTGCTGATGGGCAGCACTGCTGAGATAGTCATAAGAAACTCGGTTTTGCCGGTGCTTATAGTGCCATGCGATTAGGATGCGATTAGGACTTTTTTAAGCTTAATTTAACAACTGGGTCTTTCGAAGAGAATTTCCTCTTAAAATTTTGATTGAAGTCAAAACCAAAAGTTAGAGCCACCTGCAAACTCTCCTCTCAACGCTCTCCACAATAACGTAAAGAATGAAGCCGAGGAGGGCCATTGTGGTTATTGCTGCATACATCATCTTGTAATCCGCCCTGCTCCAGGAATCGATTATCAAATATCCTAACCCGCTCGTCGTGGCAAAGCTTTCGGCAAAGAACAAGACCGCTATCGCTGTCCCTATGCTTATTCTCAAAGCCGTCATGATTTTCGGCATGACTGCAGGGATGATGACGTGCCTGTAGACATCAAACTTTGACGCTCCCAGTGACAATATCGAGTATATGTAGTACTCACTCACCTGCTTTGCCGCGTCTCTGGTTGTAACTGCAATCTGGAAGAAAAGGATGGTTGCGATGAGCAGAACTCTCGAAAGGTCACCTATTCCGAAAATGAGGATATAGAGAGGAAGAAGAACTATATGCGGGATTGGATAGAGAAGGTAGATTATTGGGGAAACGGCAGTATCAACAACCTTCTCGCGGCTGAATATTCCGGCAGGAAAGGCAAGAGAGAGGGCTAGGGCAAGGGAATACATAACTCTGAGTAAGCTCACCGCCGTGTGGCTTAATAGCTCTCTGCGAGATATCATCAGAGCCAGCACATCAACTGGGTTAGGTAGGGCTGGATTACTAAGCAAGTAGCTTGCAATTTCCCATAGAAAGAGCAGGGAGAGCAGAGTTATCAGGTAGCCCTTATAATTTGCCTCAGAAGCTTGCATCTTTCAAAAAACACCTCTTCATGCCTGTAATTTTCATCTCCAGCTTCCTCATTCTCCACAACTGCTTTAATCTTCCCAGGCCTTTCTGTCAGAACGATTATCTTTTTTCCAAGAAACACGGCCTCCTCTATACTGTGCGTCACCAGAACCATTGTCGTGCCTGTTTCCTTCCATAGCTTCAGGAGAAAGTTCTGCATTTCCTCTCTTGACAGAGCATCGAGCGACGAGAGGGGTTCGTCCATCAGAAGAATTTGGGGCTCAATGGCAATTGCTCTGGCTATGGCAACCCTCTGCTTCATCCCACCACTAAGCTGCTTGGGATAGGCCCTCTCAAAGCCAATAAGACCAAATTTTTTAAGGAGTTCTTTAATTTTCTTTTTCTCAGTTTCTCTGTCAACACCCCTGAGCCTCAAACCGAGAGCAACGTTATCGTAAACAGTCTTCCACGGAAAGAGTCCGAAGTCCTGGAGAATTAAAGCAGCACTTCTCAGAGGGGAATTCACAGCATTGCCATCAACCTTTACTTCTCCTTCTGAGGGTTTGAGGATTCCTGCAATAATCAGCAGAAGTGTTGACTTTCCGCAGCCTGAAGGGCCGATAATGGCACAGCTTTCTCCTCTTTCAACCTCAAAGGTTACGCCATCGAGGGCTTTTAAGTCGTCAAAAAATTTTGTAACGTTCTTTACTGAAATCATATGATGGCCTCTTCGTAGGGCACATCCTTTTCAATCAGCCCTCTCTGAATGGCCCATTCAAGGTACCGGTCGTAGTACTCCTTTGGTAGCTGCTGCGGTTCCGGGTAGTCTGGAATTGGATAGCTTCCTGCAATATCTTCTGGAACTCGTGCAATCTCGATGAACTTTTCTCTGTATTTCTCCTTATTCGAGTTTATCTCCTTCACAGCCTCTCTGTACGCTTCCAGAAACTTCTGAACCTTCTCCTTCTCAACATCCCCTCTGAAGACTATGACCGTCTGGGTAATGCTTTCGTTCAGCATCGCATCGCTCAGGATTAACTTGGCTCCCTTGCTGACGGCGTAGCTAGCCAGAGGTTCTGGCAGGACTGCAACCTCAATGTTTCCGTTCAGCAGAGCCTGCATTCTCACCGGTATCTTCGGGATGGAGACTTTGGTGTAGCTTACGTTGTATTCAGACAGCATGACGTCCAGTGCGTACTCTATTATCGTGTTAAGCGACACAGCTATCTCCTTTCCGTTCAGATCTTCCACAGTCTCGATTTCCGAGTTAGGTGAGGCGAGTATTGCGAAAACACCCTCTTTGGGCGTCTTTCCGAGGCACAGGGATGCGATTTTAACGTCGTAACCTTTGTCTCTCAGCAGTATCACCGCGAGCGGGTCGGTTACGACCGCATCAACCTCTCCAGCAGTTAGCGCGGCATCCCTCTCAACAGCACTTGAGAATTGAATCACCTCAACGTCAAGCCCGTTCCTTTCAAAAAATCCCTGCTCGTCCGCAACCACTATGGGAAGGGAGTCTTCTATTGGCAGTATTCCCACTCTGAGTTTTTCCAGCTGTCCAGATTGGCTGTATCCCGGTTCCGGCTGCTCGGATTGACTGCATCCCATCAAAAGCACGGTAAGGAGCAGAATGATTGCCAGCCTTCGCATGCTTAAAATTTGCTGTGGGTTCAAAAAATTTTGGGAGTGGCGGTAGTAAGCCCCCTTCTGTTCCGGCGGCATTAGACTGAGCCGCATACGCGTTGCACCCGGCGGGGAGGAGGCCGTTTCATCCGGAATGGGTGACCTCATCCTCTCGGACTCATCGCATTTCCCCATTCCGGTGTCGTTTCTGTTCCTCCTCCACCCCCTCTCGGGGGCTTTCCGCCATAGCGGGTGGGGGGACTTTCCTCCTCACGGTCAGCCGCCCACCGCCGCTCCCTACAAGTATTTTTCCCTAAGTTCTAATAACACTTTCTTCCGAATCGTCGGGAGTGTTGAAAAGACTGGGGGAAAACAGTAATCTATTTTTTTAGCTCCTTCAACAATGAGCATGTACGGAAAACTGGTTGAAGCGGCCGAGGATGTTTACGCTTACATACAGGGAAGAGGAGAGTGGTTTGCCAGTAACACGGGGTTGGTGGTGGGAGAAAAGTACGCTGTTGTTGTTGATTCCGTCTGCAGCGAGAGCAGAGCGAGAGAGGCCATTGAAAAATTCAGAGAGGTTACAAACAAGGACTTCAGAATTCTTATCAACACTCACGGTCATCCAGACCACGTGTGGACGAACCACATGTTTGATGCTGTGACGATAGCGCATGAAGAGGCGAGAAATGAAACTGCAACAGCATTTGTTGAAATATACCAATCTCTTTTCCCTGAACTCGACTTCAGCGGTGCAAAAATAACACCTCAAGATGTGACGTTTAAGAAGACCATGGCACTTCACATCGGGGAGGAACTGAAAATCGTCCATCCCGGCGTTGCCCACACAAAGGGTGATTGCTACGTTTACCTTCCACAAAAGAAAGTCGTCTTCTGCGGAGATCTGCTTTTCGCAAACCCCTGCACACCTTTTGCCATGGGCGGATCAATTCGAGGTAGTATTAAGGCACTGAAGGAGCTTCTTGACCTCGATGCAGAAGTCTACATCCCAGGACACGGAGAACTGGCTGGGAAAGAACACGTAGAGGATGCAATCAAATATTTTGAGTTCGTCTGGGAAGAGGCAAAGAAGAGGCACGAAAAGGGAATGAGCTGGTACGAGGCGACTATGGACATAGACTTGGGTGAATACAGAAAGTGGAACGAGTCAGAGAGAATAGTTGGAAACGTTGCCAGAGCCTATGCTGAAATTGAGGGGAGAGAGCTTGAATTTGCCGAAGTATTGGACGTGGCAAGAAAAATGCTGGGGTTTGAGAGGTGAGATATATTAGGCTCGTAACTTTTGAGAGGTTTGGAGAGGAGAGAATCGGATTCATTTTCGATGGCAAGGTCTTCGACCTCACACTCTGCTATGCTGCTCTGCTAAGAAGGGAAGGATTGCCGGTTGCGATGAGAGTCGCTCACGCACTGATGCCGCCAGACATGCTCAAGTTTTTAGAGGGAGAGGAGAAGGCGATAGAGGAAGCGAAGAGAGTTCAGGATTTTGTTGAAGAAAGAAACGGAGAGGTTGAAGGGCCTAATGGTGAAAAGGTCGCATGGCTTCTCGGCGAAATAAGGCTGAAAGCACCTCTGAAACCGAGGTTGATGGTTGACTTTTCGACTTTCGAGGAGCACGTCAGAATGGGGTTCGAGAAGCTTGGTATGAGCATACCGCAGGAGTGGTATCAGGTGCCTGTGGGCTACAAGATGAATCCCTACTCGGTAATAGGCCCTGATGAGCCAGTTATATGGCCAAGTTTCACGCAACTTCTGGACTACGAGCTTGAATTTGCAGTTGTTGTGGGAAAGAGGGGGAAGGACGTTCCGAAGGAAGAGGCAATGGATTACGTTCTGGGCTACACAATCGTAAACGATGTCAGCGCGAGGGACATGGAGTTCATAGAGCTGAAAGCAATGCCTCTCGGGCCTTTGAAGAGCAAGGACTTCGACAACGCCACGCCAATGGGGCCGTGTATAGTGACGAAGGACGAAATCAAAGACCCGCACAACCTCAGAATGGTTGCGAGAGTTAACGGCGAGGTTTGGAGTGATGCAAATACCGCTGACATGCACTGGAAAATTCCCGACCTAATCGCCCACCTCTCAAAGGATCAGACCATCCATCCCGGGACGGTGATGCTCTCAGGCACTCCCGGAGGTGGGTGTGGAATGCATGTCGGAAAACTCCTCAAACCGGGGGATGTTGTCGAGCTTGAGATTGAAGGTATTGGTGTGCTGAGAAATCCGATCGTCAAACTCTAATCGAGGATTTCTGACACCTTAAGAAGGAGGTTTCTCGCAGATAGAAAATCACTGACCTCCTCATTTTTTGACCTGAAAAGGTCTTTGAGCTTTCCTTTTTCGATAATTTTCCCGTTGAGCATCACCGCCACCTCATCTGCAAGCAAGGCCGCCTCCATAAGGTCGTGAGTTACGTGCAGAACAGGAACTTCGAAATCCTTCTGAACGAACTTCAGCATCTCCATCAGCACACCTTTGGTTCTTAAATCAACGGCCGAAAGCGGTTCGTCGAGCAGCAGCAGCTTAGGCTGGATAACGAGTGCTCTGGCCAATGCCACCCTCTGCCTCTCACCACCGCTCAGCCTTGCAGGTTTTCTGTCAAGCAGATGTGCTATTCCGAGCTTCTCCGCTATCTCTTTCACCCTTTTATCCCTCTCCAGCTTTTCAACTCTCCTGAGTCCATATCCTATGTTCTTGTAAACGTTGAGGTGCGGAAAAAGGGCGTAGTCCTGAGGGACGAAACCAACTCCCCTCTTCTCAGGAGGCAGAGAAGTGATGTCAGCGCCATTTAACTTTACTTCTCCCCTATCTGGCCTGATAATCCCGGCAATTATCTCGAGAAAAACGCTCTTTCCAGCACCCGTAGGTCCGAGCAGTACGCAGTAGCCTCTGTCCATCTCGAAATTGGCGTTCAATCTGAAATTTCCCAGCTTCTTTTCAGCTCTGACTCTCAGAAACATCCTCTCTCCCCACGAGAATTCTTAAAGCCACAAAGACGGCGAGGCTCAGCACTATGAGAATCGCTGCTACAGGCATCGCTGCAGATAAACCTTGGGAGAGGTAGCGTTCGTAAATCAGCGTTGGAGCTATCATCGGATAGTACGCTATAACCACCACCGCCCCAAACTCGCTTATCCCCCTTGCCCACGACATTATCGCTCCAGCTAGAATATGCCTGATGGAGAGGGGGAGGCTGACGGTTATGAAAACCCTTGAGGGGGAAGAGCCGAGAGTCCTCGCAACGTGCTCAAGCCTGACGTCAATACTTGCAAACCCTTCCTTAGCCTGATTTACGTAAATCGGAACAGAAACAAACAGCATTGCAACAACAATTCCCGGGAGAGCATCCACAAACCTGACTGGAGAGAAGTTCCCAATTATCCCGTTGGAGCCGAAAACGATAAGAAGAGCGATCCCAGCAACAGTGTGCGGAATCACTACTGGCAAATCCACGATCCCCTCAACCAGACCTTTCCCCGGAAAGCTGTACCTAGCAAGTATGTATGCGAGAGGAGTGCCAAAGACTACAGCAATCAGTGTAGAAATCAGAGCGGCGTAATAGGTTGTCAGAATTACCCTCCAGACGGCTGGGTCTGATGCTGCCTTAAGAAACTCATCAAAGTTGAAGAACTGGAGAGTTACGGTTGTGGCTATCGGCAGCAGGATGAAGAGGAGGATTACGGAGGATAAAGCTGCCAGAACAGCAGAGAAAACCAGCCTCATATTTCCACCAGCTCCTTGAGGGATTGGGGGATGTTAGGATTATCAGCCATTGCCGGGACCACCGGATCCTGTCCGAGTTCCCTGAGAATTTTCTGACCCTCCTCGCTGACCACAAGTTTAACAAACTCCTCTGCAAGCTCCCTGTTTTCAGCGTCCTTCGGTATCGTGATGCCGTATACGATAGGCTTTCCCGAAACCTCTCGACCATTCGCCATAACGACCTTCACCTTGCCATAAAATTCAGCGTAATCTGGACTGCTGAGGTCTATTTGTGGTGGCAGTTCAACAAACCGGAATCCGTGCTGCTTGGCCACGCTCTTGTAGATGAAAAAGTAGTCTATCTCTCCACTCTCTACCAGATGAATAAGCTCCATTTCCATGCTTCTGATCATTATCTTGCTCTCGTCAACTTCAATTTTCTCCGAAGGATGCATTGTGAGAATGTAGCTGCCGTTCTCCTCGGTAAAGTCAAGGTTCGAGTGCTTTGCCACAAGGTCATCAAAGATTTTCGTGTCGTTGTAGTGAAGTTCAGCAAGCTGGATGACCATCAGCGAGCGGTAACCGCAGGGGTCATCGTTGGGGTTGGAAAAGCCAAATCTGACGTCAGGTCTTCTCAGAATCTCGTACCAGTTCCGAGAATTGATTTCATCTGCATACCTGCTGTTGTCGTTGTAGGCGAGCACAATCTGGTTTTTGGCAAACATTATTGTCCAGTTCGCATACTCAGGATACATCATTTTCTGGATGAGCGTGTAGTCCGCAGTTGCGATGACGTCAGCTTTTCTGCCAAGCTCCGTCACCTTTCTAATCGTTGCGGCACTTCCTGCAGCTTCGGTTTGAACCACCACGTTCGGATATTTTTCTTCGAAAGCTTCCTTGAAGGCCTTCATTGGTTCGGTTAAACTGCCTGCGTGGAATACTTTTAAGGTTACATTGGCAGTTTCGTTAGTTGAGCATCCAAGCAATATTGACCCGAGTATCAGCAGGAGTAAAACTTTGAATCTCATACCACACCTCGATATGCATTGCTGAGCATATCGCGTATATAAGACTTGCTATATCTCTCTCGGGGTATGTCCACATTACCAAAACCTATAAATCTAAAACATAACACTAAAATATG
>NZ_JACDNT010000046.1 GCF_017656475.1 Archaeoglobus sp. | reverse complement strand
GAGCGCTTCGACGCGACGGGGTTCACCGAGGAAGAGATTAGGGTGCTGGTTGAGAATCTAAAAACGGTTTACCCAGATGCGCTGAGGATGCAGGTTCATTTTTGCGGCCACAAAGTAAAAAAGAGATGTTGCATCGAACCGCTGGAGGGCTAAGTGTGGTTGACTTAAAGAGCTACCGTCCGCTGAAAAACTGGAAAAAACGCGTCTGGTGGTGGATGGTCGGAGTATTAGTCTTTATTTTCCTTTTAAAACATATGTTTATTCCTTCTCTTATATGGCTAATTATATTTATTATAATCGATGAAAAAATAAAGGAAGGCTATTTTTTCGACCCACACGACGTAAAAAAGCCATTTACGCATGAAAACCTCGCCGTGATAGCCTCAACCATCCTCGCAATTGCCGCACTGCTAAAAAGGAAGAGAAAAATATACAAATGATTTATAATGATTTGTTTATTTTACTTATTTCTTTCAACAACTCTTCATTTCTACCGGCCCACTCATCGTATATAACTAAATCTTCTACCTCGCGCCGAGCACTTTCTTTGACCACGTTGTCAAGCTCAGCCTCGGCGTCGTTTATCAGCGCTTTTGCGTCGCGGACGTTCTTTTTGAGTAAACTGATAATTCTAGGCAGTTCACCGAGCGGCGCGGTCTCTATCTCATCAAGCAGGCGCTCGGAGAGGTCAAGAAGGGAAAAGGCGTCGGCGAGGCGTTCGTTCGCCTTCATTGCATCTCACCTCCATGTTTGTCTTCATTACCTATTATGCACTTATCCTTTATAAACTTTTCTGTCTAAATAAAAAAAGAAAGGCCGTTATGGCAAGTCATCAATCATACATATTTCTTTAAATTCACAGTATTTACACTCCCACGGCTCGTTATGCGGCCCAGGGGGCCGGCCCTCCTTAAGGGCCCGCCACAGCTCGACCGCTTTCTGTTCAATCCCCTCGACAACTTGCTCAGCAAGGCGAGTGTCAAGTTCGAAGATGTGGACGCCGCCGAGGTGAACATACACCAATTTTGCCCGCGGCGCCTGTTCTATCCAGGCGTAAAAGAGCGCCTGCTTCACGTGTGCCGGCTTCGGGCCGTCGCGGATGGCGTAGTCGTTGCTTATTGTCTTCAGCTCGTATAGCGTCCCGTCGTCGTCTATAAAGTCAATCCGACCTACGATAGTCGGCCCGTTCCTGACGCGGTGGGTGACGCGGACTTGGTTGCGGGCGAAAAGGCCAGTCCACGCTTCGTCGAAGACGATGCCGCGATAGAGATACCACCTTTGCTTTATACCCTTTTCCTCCTTTTCACCCTCTTTCTCCGCCATGCGACGGTAATAGGCCTTCCGCAGGCAGTAAACGAGCTCGGTCACGTGGAGCGAGTTGTCGCGGTGGGTGTAGTCGCTATTCGTCGCGGCGATAATATGTTCTTTAATTTTATCCGGCAGGTCGTCGAGGGACGTACTTTCTGAAAGGATAAAATAGGAGGGGTCAGCTGACACGGGCATCACGCTCCTTTTCCACTGGGGCAACTTCCCACTCTGGCACTATGTCATCCCAATAATCCTCGTTCCAATCGTCTTCCATGTCATCCCCACTTTCTTCATAATTGTATCTCTGAGCAAGTTCTTCTTGTATCTCCTGAAAGACTTCCCACAACCAATCCTTAATTTGCTCAAGCTCGTTTGTTTCGATTTCGTAGAGCTTTACCACACCCATCTCAAGTCCGTCATCGTCACGTTTGATTACGAGAAGTTCTTTAGCCACAGCTATCACGCTCCTCCTCTTCTATGAATGTGATCTCGACGCCTAGATATGACAATGCTTCAAGCTTTTCCAAGATACGCTCTGCCTGCATCAATTTCAATCTACGACGAAATTGCCACCATTTTGTTTTCCTCTTCTTTTCCTCAAGCCTCCTTCTTGCTTCCGCAATATCAAACTCCTTAGCCACGCCCCGTCACCCCCTCTGTTTTACTCGCCCCGCAGGGCGAGGAATTCTTTATAGCGACGCCAAGCATTGCGACGCCGCTTTGTTGTCGAAGGCGCCCCTGTATCGAGAGGACGCCCATTTAAAATAGCTCTGACCTCCTCTATAGTCTTTGCAGTAGTCTCTTCTTTATACCCGAGCCTGAGGAGGTACTGCGCGAACTCCTCCAGCTCAGGAGGGACGGCTATCTCATACCTATATGTCTTCAGCCTCATTACCATCGTTCACCCCCCCCATACTCTTTTTCTCAGCCTGACTAAGGTAGTCGAGGCCGAGGAGAAAGGCCCGCAGTTCGCGGTAGTCGCGGGCCGTAAAGACGAGCTTTTCGCCGCGGTAGATATTAAAAAATCCTCTCCCAACGCGCACGCGCTTAAGGTCGAGCCCATACCGGGCGAGCTCTTTTTGGAAGTATTCGAAAGTAGTGGCGGGGCGGCCCATCGTCATCCCCCCTCCTTGAACGGGTTTGGGAGCCAGCGGGCGTCGTCCTCCTCTTTCATGCGCTTTGCGTAGTTGTAGAAATCGACAGGCACGAGGTAAATTTTGCCTCCATATGGTGTCGCTAATACTTGCATCGGTATTTTTCTATCTAAACAATACCATTTGTACCACCGCAGCACACGTAGCCTGTTTACGCCTCCGAGGAGATAGCCAACGAGTTGCAGAGATACGCGAGCATCTGAGCGGCGGGCTTTCTCCCCGAGCGCAGTGAACTTACGCCAACTTGTTATTGCCGTAATAAAAATTCCTTTTTTCCAGTTGGGTAATGAAGTAATATATTCTTCAATTGTAGTAATATCCTGCTCTGAAGGGTCGCCGCCGAAGTGCTCCCGTGCTGCAAGGAAGGTTTTAACGACAAGCCCTGCATGCCAGGGTGTAAGCTCCTCCTCTCTTATGAGGAAATCATAGAAATAGAGAACGTCGGGAATTTCGTTCACAGGCACCCCTCCTCAATGAGTTCGTCGAGGTCTCTTTTCAGCTCATCGTGGTCATAATAGCCGTGCCAGGTCATGACGACCTCGCCAACCGGCCAGCCGTCGTTGCTGATGTTCACAGCGACCCACTTGTCGGGCTGGCAGTGGTAGAGCCTGAAGCCGCGGTAATCAAAGTGGGAAGGAGCGAACGTCATGCGCTCACCCCCTCAGCGAGCTTTCTAAGGAAGAGAATCAGGCCGGGCCTGCGCAGGCCGTCTGTCTGCGGCGCCCGGCGATAAATAACCGGGTCGCCCATCCATCCGTCGCAGTAAATAACGAAAACTGCCTTCCTACCGTCGGGGTGCTCGGCATAGAAGCGCCGGGCCCCGCTCGGGAACTCCTCCACCTTTGCGATTTTCCAGCCGTTCCTCTCCATCTCAATCGCCTCCATCATGTTTGTCAATATCTATTATGCATTTATCTTTTATAAACTTTTCTATCCGCATTATCTTCACCCCTTCGTCTCCGACAAATACATTATTTTACAGAATAAATTATTATATTAATAATTAATTTCTAAGAGAAAGAGTAAAAAAGAGGATTATTCCAGCCGGCTGACGGTCCATCCCAATACTCCCCGCTGAGTGTCTGGGTAGATGACCAGCCCAAGGTCGCGGGAGATGAGCGCCCGCTCCCCGCGGTACTCAGCCTCGTTGAACCAGTTGGTTATCAACGTTTCCGCTTTGTGCTTCATTCCGTCCCCTGGCGGGACACCGAGCCGGCGGAACAGATAGACCATCTTGATTCTTTCGCCCGGCTTCAGCACGTCGGCGAACTCTGCCCGCATCGCCTCAATCTGTTTCTGCTTCTTTACCCTATATGCCGACTCCCCATCCAGCCGCGCCTGCAGTTGCTCTATCTGCGCGCGCATCTCTTCAACGAGCTTTTTCAGCTCGGCATTTTCTTTCTCCAGCTGTTCAAGCCTCATCTTGTCCACGACGTCGCCTTTGTGGACGGCCCAGAGGGACATTATTAGCTTTCCGTAGCTCTGCCGCCCCCTTGCTGCGTCCATTTCAGCCTTCACGCTGCCCTCGATGACGGCAGTGATTATCTTCGGGTCGATGTATTCAGCCCGGCGAGCCATAGTCCTCGCCTCACTCTTTCACCCTGTCCATTAGCCAGCGGAGGTATTCGCCGCGGGTCATAGCTTTGGCCAGGCGCCTGCGCTCGAACTCTTCTATCGTCTTTTCATCCGTGCTTATGGTCATCACCTTCGCTCCACCCGGGTACTTCTTCGGTCTGCCCATCATAGTTCACCTCAGATTATATTTTGATATTTTATTTAAAAACTTTTCTCTCACTGCGCCTGCAGCCTCTATGCTTTGTTATTGCTTTATTTTACAGAATAAATTATTATATTAATAATTAATTTCTAAGAGGGAGAGTAAAGAGTATAGGGTTTTGACCCGGGCTGAACGCATAAGCTAAATATAATATATATAATAATTTATTCTGATAAATAACATATCCATCTATCACATTCATCCCACCCATCTATGCTTGACCGAAAAGTTTATAAAGGTTGAGAGCATAATAGATAGTGAAGAACACAATAGAGGTGGTTGTGATGGCCGGGATGGATATTGTCTGTGAAAAATTTATGATGGGAAGCGTCCCTCGGTTCAGCGCTGAGACGAAAGTTCTCGACAAAGAGGAGGTGGCTCCTTTCAAAGAGCTTTACCTCGTCGAAAAGGGGGGCAAGAAGTACATCGTCGCAGTAAAGTATCAGGGATTTGGTGGCGATGATGGAGGCTTTGCGGCGATGGTCTGGAAGGTGGAGGTATTTAAGAAGTATGCACACAGTGTAGAAGAGCTCTTCGAAGCGATAGACGAAGCGATTGATTTGATGCTATTGCAATCGAAAAGTTTATAAAGGATAAGTGCATAATATATGATGAAGACAACACGGAGGTGTTGGAGATGGGGTACGTGAAGATAGCCTCTCTCCCGGTTTTGAAAGAGACTGAAAAGGCCGTGGCGGTGCCAAAGTGCTACCTGTTCCGCAAGGGACTACTGAAAGACAATTTGCAGTCTATCAAAGAAGGCGAAGAAGTGAACTTAGAGGGCAAGGGGGGAGCCTGTATAATATGCCCTCCCGGATGGGGCAAGAACTACGTGCTCGTCGCCAAGAACGACTACAACGGTAGGACACAGTTAAATTGGTTGCCAAAGTCCCAAGTAAAGATAGATGCTCTAACAAACCACGTCGTGGCCGCAAAGCCCTGGCTCGTAGCAGACAGATATATACTAATGGACTACGGGGAGTTTAAGGACGCAATCATAAAAGCAACGAAACTACTATGTCAAGAAGGGATAAGGACCCCCTTCTTCTGGTGGGGTCAGATAGCCCCCACACTCGCAAAAGTAACAGGTGTCAAGCACAGTGGACTAATACGGACAATGCTCGAGGCATTTACGCAGTTGAACAACATCGACGGAGACAATGTTGAAGAGTTCATCAGGAAAGTTTGTGAGGAGTAAAAGCACCCCACAAACTTTTCTTTCACATGAACGCTTGAAAGTTCACGTGAACACGCTACAAGTGGCGTGGAAGTTTCACGCTAATTCTTCGAGAATATTAGTATTTTGGAATATGCAAAAAATAAAAAAACTCATTCTTCTTTTTCTTCTTCCAGTTCGATGCGCACGCGCGGCGCGGTCTTGAGCTCTCGCTCAATCTGCTTTATCAGTTCCTGTGCCTGCCTGACTTCCTCACGCGCCCTCATGGAGTCGGCGATGTGGAAGAAATAATCTGCCCTGTCGAGGTGTCTTTTTATCTGCTTCCACTTATCCACGATGTCTTTTGTTATCAGCCCTATTTCTTTTTCCTTCATTCTCCTCACCCGACGTTGTAGTCAAATAGTTCACCCTCGTCTTCCTCATCTTTCTTACGCTTCTTTATTGCATAGAGGAGAATTCCGGCGTAGTTGATGAGGTCTTTCACCGTGTCCTCAACGCGCTCGTCCTTAACAGCGAAGTCGCCGCGCTTCAAAAAGTTCGCCAGCCGGGCATACTTGTCGCTCAGCCTGACGAAAATGGCCTTTTCTGTTTCGACGATGCCAAGACTTTCCACGAGGCGGAAGTTCGAAAGCGGGTCGTCGTCGGTCGCGTAGTCGGTGTTTTTCAGCTCTACGATATCGAGGGCCTCAGCGTAGAGGCCTTTCAGAAAGTCCACGAGCTCGTCCTGTGGTGTCATATTATCTCCCTCCTTTCAGGCAAGATAGATATTGTTTTCGCAACGAGCCAGGCGAACGGCAGACACGACCACAATATCAGTCCTAACCATTCATCTTCTAAGTCAGGCCACCCTTCGATATACACGATTGAAACGAAAGCGCCGAGCGCCCAACCTACGAAGACCGGCCCGAGCCCAAGGGCGATTAGCTTTGCTTCCACAATCACTCCGACGACAAAAGCAAAAATAAGATACAGCGCTGTAATTATTTTTTGCTTCGTATTCATAGCTCAGCCTCCACAACGCTTAGATATAACCTATACGCGGCCCGCGGAAGGTCTTTCCCATACTCCTCTTTTACCTCAGCCGCAATCGCCGGCATAGCTACTTTGGGATTGATGAACTCTTCTGGCGACAGCCTCAGCTTGACCTTATGAATCGCTTCTAGTACCTCCTCCTCGCTTGCAACGTTGCCCTTTCCTTTCTTACTCACCTTCTTCTTACTTTTCGCATAGAGCTGACCTTCATGGGTCGGGTAATTGAAGTGTATTGGCTTTACCTTACCGCGTAAAATTATGCGGCCATAATCGTCGATTGCTTTCACAACAAAGCCTTCATAGTCCCTTAGCCACGCTGTCTCTGCGAGCTGGCGCATAAGGTCTTTACTTATTTCATCAGGCACGAAGCGTAGGCGGAATTCAGGTAAAGTAGGGTCGAGGTAGGAGGTTATCCTCCACGGCGCGAAGTGTCCTGTACTGTTATCCCAGTATTCGAATAAAATAAGGTTCGACGCCTGAAATTGGCCGGTATACGGCGCTTTTATCTTCCCGCTCACGAGCTCGCCGACCAGATATGAGCCGTCGCCCCAGTGCCGGCGGAATCGCTTTATATGTTTAATTAGGTGAGGATTGTTCTCGAATGCCTCGTGGAGGAGTTTCATAAACCTATCTTCCGCGGCCTGCTTGCGGGTGAGCACATATACTTTATCGCCCCAGTTCACGAGCCTGATGTTCGTTCCGTCGTATTTGCGCTCTACGACCACGTGCCAGACCTTGCTTTTTATCTTCTGATAATTGACTAAAAACTGTGCGTAGCCGTCGATGTGAGGGAACTTCTTTACACCAGGTGGCATGTATTCGTTCGAAAATACAATCCCGTCCACTTCGAATTCCATACCATCACCTCCGAGAGATGAGGGTAAAGAAAAGAAAGCGTCGCGCGCTCACTCCTCTTCGCTGACCGGCTCATCGTCCGGGTCGAGTAGAGTGTAATACCACAGCCCTGCCTTATTCTTCCGCTTCCCCACCAGCGCGAGAACTGGCTCGCCGTCATTAAAAGCGCCTTTGTCTTTAAGCTTGCGTATCTGGTCCATGATGACGCTACTCGACGTATTCCAGCAATAAGGTGTTTTTTCTACGTCGTTGTAGTAGTGGAAGTAAACGCTGACGTACGGCTTCCCGTTGTCCCCCTGCCTGAAATGCGCATCTTCGATGGCTATCACCTCGCCGATAACGGCGGGGCTCTTGACTACTGTTCTGTCGTCCCTATGCTCCTTTTCAAGGAAGTCGGAAATCTTCTTTACCACGGCATCCACCTCCGGAATTTTTCGGAGATATAATTGCGTTCCCACTATATAACCTTTTCGGCGAAAAGCTTATATAGGGGAAAGTATAATTTACTCCGGTGATGCCATGCATCTTAAACCCAGCCACCGTAAAATACTCTCCCTCCTTCTTAAGGAGGGTGGTAAAATCACAAGGGCCGCCCTTTGCGACGCAACCGGCTACCCCCGCAAGTCTCTCAGGGCAAGGATTTCAGAGCTCCGCAAAATGGGCCTTGTAGATAGGGATAACACCTATGTTTGGCTTATAGACGAAGAAAAAGCCCGAACTGTGCTTTCAGATGAAAATATCAGAGCCGATACTGAAGCAATTTACCTAAGCGACGTTTTTCTTGATGGAGATATAGTTGCCCCATATACATTTGCTAACAGTGCGACCGCAACAATAGTCATCAGCGATTTGCACTTTGGCGACGAAAACGTCATGCTTGAAACGTACAAGAGCACAGTAAATAATCTCATACTGAAGCTGAACGAAGTAAACGACGAAGTGAGAATAGAGCAGATAACCGTCGTCCTAAACGGTGACACGGTGGCAGGGCGCGGCATCTTCCGCGGGCAGGAAGCAAAAAATATTTTCAACAAAGGCAACATTCAAGTCCTTTACGCGGCAGCCCACCTCCTTGACCTGCACAACGAACTAAGCCAAATCGCTCCTGTCCAGTACTTCGTAATAAAAGGTAACCACGACAACCACAAGGGCGACAACTACGCATGGGAACTGGCCGACAAGCTCCGCTCCTTCGGCCTCGACGCCTACTATGCTGGCCACCAGCTCGTGATGAATTTGGGCGATGAGGAAAAGCAGCACTGGGCCCTTATTGAACATGGCTACGGCGGCAGCGACTACTACCCTGTCAGCTATGACTTTTTACGCAATACATGGAAAAAGCTTAACTGGCTCAACAGGCGCCAGCGTGAACTCGGCAGAAAGGAGATAGAACGCGTCATCGTCGGCCACTCGCATTGGCTTGTGACGAATATACGACAGGATACGTATTGGGCCATCGACGTGAGCGGCGGCTTTCAGCGTAACGAGCGCGTAGAGCTTGGCAAGAACCAGCGCCCGGCAGGCTTCATTCTGTATGTGTTCGACCGCAACCGCGACGGCCTCACTATCTACGACTGGAAGGGCGGCCTGCGCTTATATGAAATAGTACCAGATGAGGAGGTGATGCTAAAAGAGCTGTTCGACCCTGCCCTTGAGCTGAAGAACAGAATGGACGCCCCGCGCAAGCTGATTAAGTTATATAATTACCTCGTTGAGAAAGGATTAATTAAAAAGGAGGTGATGGGATGCTCGCATCCAGGCGAATAAAGAGAAAAGGAGATAATATCCTTCTGCTACTGGCCTTCCTTACCATCGCCATCCCTCCAGCACTCCCAGCGTTCGCCCTCTGGGCATGGCTCGACCCGACCGGCTTCTGGCAGCGCTTCATCTTTGTTGCAGCGTATGCATTGTTCATTTATCCACTCTTACTTGCCGCCGAACTTTTCGTTGTTGGCCTGCTCGACTGAAATAGTCTCTATTCAAATCAGCCGCTAAAATCACTCTTGCGGAGGTGAAAATAATGGAGGTGTTGGAATATAGGCCCGTCTTTTCGAAGCGGAACGGGAAAGAAATAATAGAGGTGTGTAAAGAGCCGCTTAAAATCAACAAAAAGAAAGGCGTAATCGTGAGCGGTGACTTTATCTTTTACGTCCAAAATGGCGAACACTACGCGAGGATAGAAATAGACAGTGAGCACGTTCTACTTTTAGCAAAAAGAATTAGTCTTGCAGTAGAGGCAATCTTTCTTACTCCGTTCAAGGAAGAAACAAAAGTTTTCGATTATATGCTTGACGACCACCACTTCGAAGTTACCGCCGGTCACGACGGCTTCAAATTCTATATCTACCACAACGATGAACACTACGCCGCCGCAACAATCAGCATCGCCGACGCCAACTATCTCGCCGAGGTTCTACGTTATGACGTACTCCTCGAACACGGTCAGATGACTACCATACAGCAGGCTATAGTTGCAGATATAAAGGCAAAGCTCAGTGGGAAGAAGCCGGCGCACAACTACGACCGGGAGGCCATGTTGTATGGGTGAGCGTTGCCCTATCTGTGGCGCCACCTCCATCTATTTTGACCCTGCGAGAGGAGAATATTACTGCCCCGTCTGCGGCTACGTTTACGGCTACGAGGAAGTGCCGGCCCACCACGACCAAATACAGGCAAAGCATGATATAGAGAACGTAAGATTTAAATGGACAGGTACGGGCGACGACACCAAAAACTATACTCTCAGCGAGATAAGACGCATAGCCGCTAACCTCCATCTACCTAAATATATAATAAAAGAAGCGGAGAGGATATACTCGCGAGTATATAATGCTGACCTCCATCGTAAGAAGGGGATAGCCGCCGAGGCGTTAGCCCCTGCTGTGCTTATGGCTGCATGCGGTATCCATGATGTATATCTTGATATGCAGAGAGTATATTATTTTGCAAAGGCCTCACCTCTTGCTATTATGAGAGCATACATCCACGTGCATACTTTTAGCAGGAGTAAGACCCTAATGCATAATACTATTGAGGGAGAAGGGTAGACCAACCCGTCCCTCTTTCATGTCGACGTCGACGTTGCCGTATGTATATAATAATCCTCGGGGAGCAGGCTGCCACGTGCAGCCCTCCCACTCCCACAGGGACTTTCATATAATCATGCTGAAATCACCGCGAGAACGGGGCCGGCCCCATTGGACAGATGCCGTCGAGCGACGGCCTTGGCAGACCCTTATGAAGCCGGGGGCGCGCCGTGAGATGGCTTTACTCGGAGGGCGGACACGCCACCGCAGAGGGAGCTTTTAGCGAGAGGGCGGACACGCCCCTACAATAAGCCCAAGGTGTCTGGCCGGTTGGAGGTCGCCGACGCGGGGACTAACCAGCCGGCTGTTTGTCTGGCCGCACTGGCATGAAGTCCCAGCGGGGGCGGAGTTGGCGGCCACTTTTCCTTTGTTTTCACTGCAACAAATAAGAACAAACGTCCCGCTTTCATGCAACTAACGGTGGTCATATGAATACGAATGAACTTCTTGCACAAATGCCGCCAAAAGTGTTGC
>NZ_JACDNT010000045.1 GCF_017656475.1 Archaeoglobus sp. | reverse complement strand
GGAGAATGGATGAGAAGGGTGTGTCGCCAGTGATCGGCGTGATACTGATGGTGGCAATAACCGTTATACTGGCGGCAGTGATTGCGAGCTTTGTGTTCGGTATGGGGAGCAGTGTTAAGAAGACGTACAATGTGGCTGTCACGGCGCAGCAATTAGGCGATAATGTTACAGTTACATTGGTTGGCGGGCCTGATGTACAATCACTGCAATCTATAAGTGTTAACTGTACGGCTTCTGACGGAACAACTGACAGTGGTACATTAGACACAACTGTAGGTTCAACCATAACATTAAATTGTGGTACAGGTGGTGCAGACAGAGTTTTAGTTGTTGGTAAATTTAAAGACGGAACAGAACAAGTATTGCTTGATACTACAGTATAAATTTGCTGTTTAATTTTATTATTCCATTTTTCATTTTAAAGTTTATAAATAAATTTAGAATTTTTCACTCGTTTATGCTCAATATATCTCTCATCCATAAGTCCATGTGTTGCAAAGGCGGGAGTTAGGGACTGTCGCTTCTATCTTCCCCTTTTATCCCTTTCATCTACTTCCTTTCCGGAATTGCCAAAATCGACCACAAGATTCTGGCAAAACATTGCTCTCGTTCTACCGCTCTACGTCGCAACAACCGCAACCTTGGTATCCCTTTTTGTGGACTGTCACGCATACTTAACATACGCTTACATGTCTCTCTCTGCAGCCTCACTGCTCCCTCTCACATTCTTTGACAGGTTGAGCAACAATGCAAAGGCAGACCTTATCTCTCTTACTCTACTGCCGATCATACTCCTAATCCCTCTACAGAACCCTCGGCTACTTCAGTCTCTATGACATCCACTTCTGCCTGCCTCTGCTCAACCGGCTTATCGAGCTTTTGATCTGGCTAAAGGGTCTGCAAATTTAAAGCAACTGCTTTAAATCAAAACCTCTCAAACCAGATCAACCAGCGAAACCCTTTTCTCTGCCTGAGCATAATTAACCACATGCCAAAAATCATCGAGGCCGTGTATGAGAACGGAGTGTTCAAACCCCTCCAGAAGGTTGATCTGAAGGAAGAGAAGGAGTGATATATATTAACTTGGAAATTTAGGTTTGTAGGCACGATGCAGACGAAATCTATTTTTAATCCCGCGCGTAACAACTTGTATGTCGAAAATTATTGAGGTTATCTACGAAAATGGGGTGTTTAAACCCCTCGGAAAGGTGGATTTACCGGAGAATGTGAAGTTGAAGATCAAAATCGAGGAAAGCGGAGTTATTACCAAGGAATTCCTCCATGAGCTAAGAAGAAAACTTGAGGAGCTGCCAAAATCAGAACTAGATTTGGAAAAACTTGATGAGATTTACTATGAGGGAAAACTGCTTCATTGATACATCAGTCATCCTTAAAATCATAATCGAGAATAAAGTGGAGCTGCTGGAGGGATTGAGCAAATACACCTTACACACGTCAACTAACGTCTTGGAGGAAACGAGTTTCAAGATTATCATCACAAGCGTTTTAGAAGAGATGAACGTCGAGAGGGCCAACTTCTTCAAAGTTAAAGAGAAATTTGAAGAAGGTGTTGGTGGGAAAGTTATAATCGGAAGGTTGCACATCCTGAACTTCTTAAAAAGCAGATTTATTGTTCTACCGGTGGGTGATGCTATTTTCGATATTTCAAAGGAGATCATGAAGAAGTACAGACTCCTGTCCAATGACGCCTTAATAGCAGCAACCTGCAAACACTACGGCATCAGAAAGATCGCTACTTTTGACGAGGATTTTAAGAGAGTTGACTTCCTTGAAGTAGTTAAAATCTGAGGCGAAACCCTTTTCTGTGTCTACATCAAACTATGTATATGCCAAAGATAATCGAGGCCATATACGAGAACGGAGTGTTCAAACCTCTCCAGAAAGTGGAGTTGAAGGAAGGGGAGAAGGTCAGGATCAGAATAAGCGGTATTGTGAGAAAAACTAAAGGAATTGTTCCAGGTTACAAAATGGATGAGATAATTGAGGAGATAGAGAATGAAGGTGTTCTTTGACTCAAACATCTTTCTTCATCATCTTGCCGACACAAGTCAAAAAGCAACAGGGCTTCTTGAACGGGTTGAATCTGGTGAAATAGTTGGTTATATTAATGATGTAGTTGTTTCTGAAGTTATTTATGGATATCTCCGAGCTACCACAGAATTGAAACCTTACAAGCTCAGGAAAGAAATCTTAAAGGTGGATTTCGATCTCTCGCTGGTAAAGGAACTTCTTGATATATTCAATCTTCTTCCATGCAACGTTGGTTCTGGAGTTGTTGAAATAATTGAGAAATATCGACTTCTCCCAAACGATGCCCTGATAGCTGCAACATGCAAACAATCCGGCATAAAAAAGATTGCCACATTCGATGATGACTTTAAGCGTGTGGATTTTCTTGAAGTGGTTGAGGTTTAGATTTTCCTGCTGTTAATTCAAGCTCCTACAAAATGCTTCAATCTGTTAAAAGTATTGGACAGGTTTGTTGAACTCCTGATCTGGCTGAAGACCTGAACAAAACTCAAGCAAAAACCCTCTCCTCAAGCTTCCTGACCCTTCTCACCAAATCTTCTATAATCTCCTGCCTTGATCTCAACGCCACAATCTCCGCCTTAAGCTCCCCCAGTTCTCTCGTGTTCTCCTCCAGCCTTGTGGATAGGATGTCTATTCTTTTGTTTGTTTCGTCTATTCTATTATTCACATCATCTATTCTCGCTGTTAGTTCTTCTCTTACAGAATCTATCCTTTTGTTAGTTTCATCTATCCTCTCACTTAGTTCATGAGTTATTGTGTCAATTCTCTTATTCGTCTCATCAATCTTTGTACTCAACTCTTCTCTCACGCTGTCTATTCTCTTGTTTGTCTCATCCACTCTTGCCGTCAACTCCTCTCTCACGTCATCAATCCTCTTGTTTGTCTCATCAATCCTTGCAGTTAACTCTTCTCTTACGGCATCAATCCTCTTATTGGTTTCACTGATTCTTTCATCTAAGCTGTCCATCCTCCTCTCTAAGGAATCCATCCTCCTCTCCAGACCATCCAGCCTTTTATTCATTGTATCAATAGCAATTTTGAATCCTTCCAACTGCCCCCTGACCTCCGCCTTGAACTCTCTGAACTCATCTCTCATTGAACCAACCACCAGATCCCTGACCTTCTCTGCTATTTGCTGTGCATCCATAACTCTAATTCCCAAGGATTCTATTTATTGGTTTCGGGTGTATTGACTTTCAGTTGTTAGTACTATCCTTATAAGCTGAAGGGTTTTGCATCGTTTTGTAAGATCCACAGCCTACCAACGAAACCCTTTTCTTTGCTTGCACATAATTAACCATATGCCAAAAATAATCGAAGCCGTCTATGAGAACGGTGTGTTCAAACCCCTCCAGAAGGTTGATTTGAAAGATTAAGAGAACGTCAGGAAGAAGACTGAAATCTGCAGCAACATTTTTATCCAGCTTTGCGAATTTGGAGGTATGGAGGTTATTGAAATCCTGAAAGAGATTAAGGAGAGGCTTGAGGAAATCGATAAGAGGCTGAGAAGGATGGAGGAAGAGCTTTTCGATGGGTTGAGCGAGAAAGAACTTGAAGAAATTAAAAGGGATATCGAAGCTTACGAGAGAGGGGAGCTCGAAACGATATCTTTGGAGGAGCTGAAGAAGGAGCTTGGAATCGAGGATGAAGTTTGAAGTCGTCTTGAAAAAGAGCGTTACCAAGGATCTGAAAAAGCTCAGCAAGTCCGACAGGATCAGAATTTTTAAAGCTCTCAAAAAGTTAGAAGATCCGTTCTCTTGACATTTGAAAACTCACGGGCATTGAAAACACGTATGCTGTTAGGATCGGAAATTTCAGGATCGTTTTCAAAATTTACTTTGATAGGAAGATCGTATTTGTTACCAGAATCGACAAAAGAGAAAGAGTTTACGACCGCTTATAAAAAGCTGAGAGATTCTCGAATTTGACGAAATCTTTTCCTCTGATTCAATCCGAAAGATATGTCGAAGATAATCGAAGCCACATATGAGAATAGTGCGTTCAAAACTCCTGGAAAAGGTGGTCTGAAGGGGGAAGAGGATTAGACTAAGATCTTCCTCTCCCGAAAAATTGCCAAAATCAACCGCAAGAGGTTCTGGCAAAACGTTGCTCTCGTTCTACCGCTCTACGTCGCAACAACCGCAACCTTGGTATCCCTTTTTGTGGACTGTCACGCATACTTAACATACGCTTACATGTCTCTTTCTGCAGCCATATTGCTTCCTCTCATATTCTTTGACCGGTTAAGCGAGAACACTAAAGCAGACGTTCTTTCACTCTCATTTCTACCCATAATTCTTTTAATCTCCGACAGAACCATCGGCTACTTCTCACCATACGACATCCACTTTTCCCTGCCCCTCAACCAATCATCGAGCTTCTCGTCTGGCTGAAAGGTGTGTGATTTTTGCATTAAGGCCTTCTTGGGGTTAAAGTCACCTCGTCTAAACATCTCCCAAACCCACAACCAACGAAACCTATTTCTATTTACAAGCAGAACTTAAACCAATGCCAATGATAATCTATTAATCTATTAGAACGAACTGTTCAGCCCGCCTTCAGAAGTTAATCTAAAGAATGAGTATTTTAGGATGAATACCTACGTTAAATTCCTGCAGCAACATTTTTATCCTATTGCAGAGAATTTGAAAATATGGAAGTTATTGAAATCCTCCGCAGAATTGAGAGGAAGCTTGAGGAGATTGACGAAAAGATAGAGAACTTCATGGGGTTCTGCGAGCTGGGTGAGGAAGAGCTTGAGCTGATAGATAAGGATATCGAGGCCTACGAGAAGGGAGAGCTTGAGCTGATAGACCTTGAAGATGTAAAGAGGATTCTGAATGTTTAAAGTTAAGCTACACAGAAGGGTCATCAAGTTTCTGCAGAAATTAAACGAGACCGATAGAAAAAGAATTTTCTTAGCTATTGAAAAGCTTGAAGATCCGTTTTCCCAGCCATACGAGAAAGTTAAGGGAAGGAAAGATCTCTATAAAATTCGTGTTGGAGATTACCGAATCATCTATCGTGTGGATAAAGAGAACAAAATCGTCTCAGTCCATCTTGTGGATAAAAGAGAAAGGGTTTACGACCGCCTATAACAGTTGTGGAGAAATCATCAAATTTGACGAAATCTTTTTTGATTCAACCCAAAAGATGTGCCAAAGGTAATCGGAGGTCAGTATGAGAATTGTGCATTCAAAACCTAGAAGATGTGGTCTAAAGAGAAGAGATTAAACTAAGATTCTCCACTCCGAAAAATTGCTGAAATCATTAACAAGAGGTTCTGGCAAAGTCTTGTTTCATTCTACCCTCTCCCCTCACGACTGCAATTTATAACTTTCCGTACTTTACATAAACCCATCTGCACTCTCCACTTGCCCTACTACCTCCTCCCAACGTTCTTTGACAGGTTGAGCAACAATGCAAAGACAGATGTTCTCTCCCTCTCAATCCTGCCCATCATCCTTTTAACCTCCGACAGAACCCTCGGCTATTCTCTCCATACGATAACCGCTTCTCTCCCCTCAACCGGCTCATCGAGTTTCTCGTGGGGTTGAAGAGGTGTACTGACTGCTGGCAAGATGGACATACGAAAAATCATTAATTGGACAAACTTTCAAACTTGAGTAAACGTTTTTAAAATTTTGAAATTATCAGAATACAATGAAACTCAGCGTTGTGGTGTGGAAAGAAGAAGACGTATTCGTGGTCAGAGAGGTGTTTACAGGAGTCACTACGCAAGGTGAGACGATAGAAGAAGCATTGAGAAACATAAAAGAAGCGGTTGAGCTATATCTTGAGGAGTTACCGGAATTAAAAAGCGAGTTAACGGAAAAGGAGATAATCGGGGTAATGAATGTCTAAGCTTCCAAAGATATCCGGGGAAGAGATGGTTAAAATTCTGGTTAAAAAATTTGGCTTTGAAGTAAGCAGGCAGAGAGGAAGCCATGTAACGCTGGTGAAGTACGAATCTGGTAGGAAAATTGTGACTGTAGTGCCGTTACATAAAGAACTTAAACCAGGAACAGTCTTAGGCATTCTAAAACTTGCAGAAATAAGTCGGGACGAATTTTTGAACGCCATTTCGTAAAATCACAGCCACAACGAAACACTTTTCTTTGCTTACACCCAATATACCATATGCCAAGGATAATCGAAGCTGTTTACGAGAACGGAGTGTTCAAGCCCCTCCAGAAGGTCGATCTGAAGGAGGGGGAGAAAGTCAGAATAAAAATAAGTGGTATCGTGAAAAAAACCAAGGGGATCATTCCGAGTTATAAAATAGAAGAGATAATTGAGGAGATAGAGAATGAAGGTGTTCTTTGACTCAAACGTCTTTCTTCACCACCTTGCCGGCACAGGCCAAAACGCAACAGAGCTTCTTGAAAGAGTTGAATCGGGTGAGATTGTCGGGTACATTAACGATGTAGTAATTTCTGAGGTTATTTATGGATATCTCCGAGCTACCACAGAATTGAAACCTTACAAGCTCAGGAAAGAAATCTTAAAGGTGGATTTCGATCTCTCGCTGGTAAAGGAACTTCTTGATATATTCAATCTTCTTCCATGCAACGTTGGTTCTGGAGTTGTAGAGGTGATCAAAAAGTATCGACTTCTACCGAACGATGCCTTAATAGCAGCAACATGCAAGCATTACGGCATTAAAAAGATAGCTACTTTCGATGATGACTTCAAGCGAGTGGACTTTCTAGAAGTGGTTGGAATTTGATGCCTATTTGTTAATCTCTGAATAACTCGGCTCTCGTAACACTTCTCTCTTCCCCTCCTCAACCGGCTCATCGAGCTTCTGTCTGGTTGAAGAGTTAATAATGAGATTACCTCAATTGAAACACGAGCATAATCAAAGAGGGAACATTTTAAATACTTGCCAAATAATTTTGAATATGGACATACAGACAATAAAACAAGCCGTTCGCGAAGTTCTTAGGGAAGAGTTGCCCAGTAATTTTAAAAGAGGTTATGCTGGACACAATACCATTTGATGAGCCAGAAGAGGATGAGAGGCCTTTTGTAGATGAGAAAATTAACGAAAAAGATTACGTAAGGCTTGAGGAAATATGAATGAAGCCCTCCTCCACAAAAGAGTTGTCAAGTTCCTCAACACTCTGAACGAAGATAGGAAATCCAAAGTTTTGGACGCTATAAGGTTACTGCAAAAATTTCCAATGGTAAGGTTTGACGTCAAGAAAATCGGTCCAAAAACCTTCAGACTTAGAAAAGGTGAAATAAGGATTATCTTCGATTTTGATAGCGAAACCGACAAAGTTTACGTTAAATTTGCCGAGTTCAGAGGAAGAGCCTACAAATAGACCTCCTGATTGAAATCTGCAATTTTAAAAATCAAACCAAACGTTCTTTGTGGTTGAGCAATGCAAAGGCAGACATTCTCTCCCTCTTAGTCCTGCCAATCATTATCTGATTTCCGACAGAATCCTCGGCTACGACATCCACTTATCCCTGCCCCTGCCCAACCGGCTCATCGAGCTTCTGATATCGCTAAACAACCTGTCCTAATAACATCCTGCAGAACCTAATCCCAATACTTTAAGGAAAGGATTAGCTGTTAAGGCCTTTTATTTATATGGTTACATGCTTATTCAGACAACCCTCGCTAAAGACCTGAAAAACTCAAGCAAAAACCTTATCCTCAAGCTTCCTGACTCTCCTCACGAGATCCTCTATAATCTCCTGCCTCGATCTCAGTGCTGCAATCTCTGCCTTCAGTTCTCCAAGCCCTCTTGTGTTCTCTTCGAGTCTTGTGGAGAGGATGTCTATTCTCTTGTTAGTTTCGTCGATCCTCTTGTTGGTCTCATCTATTCTCGCTGTTAGTTCATCTCTCACATAATCTATCTTTTTATTGGTCTCATCTATTCTTCTCTCCAGAGAATCCATTCTCCTCTCTATGGCGTCCATTCTCTTGTTCATCGTTTCAATAGCGAGCCTGAAACCCTCCAGCTGTCCCCTAACTTCTGCCTTGAACTCCCTGAACTCCTCCCTCATCGCACCCATTATCAGGTCTCTGACCTTCTCTGCTATCTGCTGTGCATCCATAAATCTAATTTTCAGGGATTTTATTTATCGTTTTCGTTGAATGAGACTATCCAACCAGATACTCTCTTCTGGCTGAAAGGTGTATGAAGTTTGTATTAAGACATCTTGGTGTTAAAGCCACATCGTCTAAGCATCTCCCAAACCCAAAACCAGCGAAACCTATTTCTATTTACGAGAGAACTTAAAACATGCCAAAGATAATCGAAGCCGTGTATGAGAACGGAGTGTTCAAACCCCTTGAGAAGGTTAATCTGAAGGAGGGGGAGAAGGTTAGGATCAGAATCGAGGAGGATGTTGTCGAATTAGCAAAAAGTTATGCCGGTGTAGGTGGATATAAGGGCAGACTATCCCAAGAAAAGCTCTACGGAGTCGAGGTGGATATTTTTGGATGATGTTTTCGTTGATAGCAGTACATTCGTAACTCATTGCATGGCTGGTGATTACACACTTGTTAAACTTATTGAAAAACACACACTTACGACCTCTCCAAATGTGATCGAAGAATCATTTTACAAATCGCTGTTCCTGAGAACTGAGGCGGTATTCGGTAAAGCCAACAAATATACCCTGAAAGACAAATATCTGAAGCATCGAAAATCTTACGAGGTAATTTTTAGGTACTACTACCATTTCATTGGAGAGCTGGTTGAGAGAGGTGTTTTGAAGGTTCTTCCAGTTACTTACGATATAATTAACGCCTCGATTGAGATTTCGTGGAAGTACGGTCTCCTCCCAAACGATGCCTTAATAGCAGCAACATGCAAACATTATGGCATCAAAAAGATAGCTACTTTCGATGATGACTTCACGAGGGTTGACTTTCTCGAGGTGATTGGGGTTTAGACTTCCAACCTCCGACAGAACCCTCGGCTACGACATCCACTTCTCCCTGCCCCTTCTCAACCAGCTCATCGAGCTTCTCGTGTGGCTGAAATCTTTGCAATTTTAAGCTTTTATCTCAAAACTGTTTTCCACTAACGCAACTTGGAAAATCTGCCAGGATTCGAATTAGAGCCTCTTGTAAACCCTTCCTCTTTTATCAACCTTCAAAACCCATACCTCTTGTAAACCTGTGTGTATCTCATAGATTATTCTGAAATCACCGACCCTTATGGAGTACGTGTTCTTTCGACCCTTAATTTTCTTTCCAAGATATGGGTCTATTTCGAGGCTCCTCAGTCTTATCAATAACCTTTCTTTCTCTTCTTTTTGAAGTCTTTGTATGTATTTGGCAACATCTCTGTCAAGAAAAACTTTCATAGCAAGTCTTCGAGAGGAACTCTGTCATTCCTCATTCTTCTGCTGACCCTATCAAGTTCATCTATTTCTTCTGGTTTAAGTTCTTCTTCAAGCAGTTCAAGTATTCTGTCGAGTTTCGATTCTATCCTCTCAATTCTTTTCAAAAGTTCGGTCTCGTTCATATTGAAACCTCTACTACTTTATCATTAATAAATCTCTTGCCATCATAACTTGAAACTGTTCCCAGAAATAGTCGAGTAGGGGGAAATACTAAGAATTTGAAGTGTATGGATAACAGGTACAGATTTCAGAGAGAGAGGACAGGTGTTGTTGTCACTCTAGTGCTGTTCAGATTCAATAATCGGTAGCAGGAAGTGTATTTGAAGTTCTCCGAGGCATAAAATTACGGATATTAGACCGACTGAATGAAAACACAAAAGCAAGCGTTCTCTCTCAATCCTGTCCATCATCCTTTTAACCTCCGGCAGAACCTTCGGCTACTTCAGCCCCTACGACATCCACTTCTCCCTGCCATTGCTGGATCGGCTTATCGAGTTTTTGGTTAAAGGGGGATTAGATTGTCTCTCTTCATCATGTATCCAAAAAGATTAGCTTTTATTACTTTCCCTCTATTGTGGTTAGGAGATCGTAAACCCTTTTTCTATGGCCAAATGCAACTAAGATCACTTCTCTTTCAGAATCACTTACTTTGTAAACCAGTCTATATCTTCCTGCTACTCTCACTGATCTATAGCCAGATAAGGGGTGCCTCAATGGTTTTTCCTACTACAGGATTTTCGATTATCTTCTCAATCTTCTTTAATACCTCCTTAACAAGTTTTTCATCTTTTTTATATTTTTTAATATTTTTTTGAAAAGTACTTGTAAATTTTATTTTGTATATTACTCAAATAATTTCCTCCTAAGTTCTTCGATTGAACTTGTTTCTTCAACTCTTCCTTCATTGATGTCAGTTACGCTATCCTCAATTTGCCTCATGAGTTCCTTATCTGAGAGTATTTCCAGAGTCTCTATGAGTGCTTCTATTTCAAACAGCAATTTTTCAAAATCCTCCTTTTCCATAATTATTTTTCCACCAACTTCTCTTGTCCTCACAATTTCAATCATCTCTGCCACCGTTAAAAATTGTACTTGCTACTTAATAACTTTGCCCCCCAGAAATGCTTACTGTTCGAGATCTTTACAATGGCTTCATTCACTTTAATAAAACACCCAACCAGCTCAACGAAACACTTTTCTTTGCTTGCACCTAATTTACAACATGCCAAAGATAATCGAAGCCATCTACGAGAGTGGCGTGTTCAAACCTCTCGAAAAGGTTGATCTGAAGGAGGGATAGAAATTCAGGCTCGTACTTTAGGGAGAATGTAACGATCTAAGGGGAAAATACGGAAGAAGAAAAATCGATGTGATAAAACTCAACGAGATTCATGACAGAAGAAACCATTTTTCTCGGTAGCTCGGTATTCATAGCTTTTTCGTAAATGGAATTGATGTATTCAAAAATCTCGGAAACTGCAGACTTGTAACATCCACAAACGTAATTGAAGAGGTACCGTACATCATAGTAAAAGAGAGTGCTAGAGAGCGAATATGGAGAAACATATCTTTAAAGATTTTTTGTTTTAAGACTTCTGATGATTTAAGTCGACCCTCTTGCCGCTTCATTCAAGCTGTCTTTATCCAATAACACGCCTAATAAATAAATGGTGGAAATTATCTCTATTTACGAGTATTACTATTTTCTAAATTTTGGTTCGGACCTGTCCACTTAACACAAACACCACCTCAATCGGTTGTAGTACAGCATAAA
>NZ_JACDNT010000044.1 GCF_017656475.1 Archaeoglobus sp. | reverse complement strand
TCAAGTTTCACATAGAGGTTTGTTGAAGTGGGAAATAATTTCGGGAAAAGACAGTCAGTTTAACAAAGTCCAGGCCACTGAGCATCCAGTTTTGAGTTTGAAGATTTATCAGAGGGGAAATATGGTTACAATACTTGGTAAGAAAACTTTTTCAGTCCTAAAGACCTCTATGGAAAATTATTGGTTTAAAAAAATTCAAAATCTAAAGCTTCTCCACTATTACTTCCTCTCCGTCTGAAACACTTTTGAGGTCTTCCATATTTGAGACGATCTTGCCAATGACATTAACCGCACTCGCAGGCCTTATTTTGTCATCGCTTATGGGTGTTTTTCCGAAAAACAGGCATATAGCCTTCCCCGGAATCCAGTAAGCCACATCACCCAACTCGACTACTTCCTTGGAGTTTTCCTCCTTTGTAACCACAACGCTGGTGGTGAAGTATATTTCATCACCCCACCTGTTTGCTGTGGACTTTATCGGCAGAGCTTCAGCTATCGCTTTAACGGTTTCAGGTGCCCAGTCCTCGTAGAGCTCAACCTCGCAGACAGCACTTTCAAACTTTATTCTGAGCCTCATTTTATCACCTCATTCACACATTTTACAACCCTCTCGACCCTCTCCTTTGCAGTGCCGAGGTAGTTTTCCGGTTTCAGTATCTCTCTCAGCTCATCCTCTCTGAAGTATTTCATAATTCTCCCATCTTTCAAAAGCTCCTCAAGAAGGGATGAGTTGTGCTCATAGGCTCTCATAGCTGCCTGCCTTAAAATCTCATGTGCCTCCTGCCTGCTCACACCTCTCTTCGTCATTTCTATCATAACAGCCTCGCTCAGGTTAAGCCCTCTCTGCATCTCCAGATTTCTCCTGATATTCTCAAGGTTGAGGCTGGCACTCGAAACGACCTTTATCATCTTTGTCAGGATGTGGTCTGCAAGGACTGTTGCCTCGACAAGCGTTATTCTCTCCGCAGATGAGTTCGTCAGGTCTCTCTCCTCCCAGAGGATGGCAGACTGATGTTGTGGCTCCACAAAGCTTCTCACAACCCTCGCCAGCCCACATATGTTCTCGCAGTCTATCGGATTCCTCTTGTGCGGCATTGTAGAACTCCCTACCTGCTTGGCCTCAAATTTCTCCATTATCTCTCCAACTTCCGCTCTCTGAAGGAGTCTGAAGTTGAGAGCAATTTTTTCGAGCGTTGCTGCCAGGTTTGCGAGAAACTCGATGTACTCGCAGTAAGAGTCTCTCGGTATAATCTGACTTGAGATTATTGCAGGCTTGAGGTTCAGCAGCCTCATGACCTCCTCCTCGATCTCAAACCCGTCTTTTCCAAAGGCAGCCTGAGTTCCAACAGCACCGCTCATTTGTCCCACAAGCAGTCTTTCTTTAAGCTGCCGCAGTCTGATGTAGTGTCTCGTAACCTCAGCAGCCCACAGAGCAAATCTAAACCCATATGTTGTAGGCAAAGCCGCCTGTCCGTGCGTTCTTCCGAGGCAAACAACATCTTTATATTCAACGGCTTTTTCAGCAAGAATTCTCGCAAGCCGTTTGATTTTCACCTCCAGTATTTTAAGACTGTCCCTCAACTGTAATGCTGTAGCTGTGTCAATGATATCGTTGGAGGTTGCTCCGAAATGAACCCACTTGCAGCCTGTAGCTTCTGTTATCGCTTTGACAAGAGCCATTATATCGTGCTTTATTTCAGCCTCAATCTCCTTCACCCTCTCAGGGGTGACTTTGTAGGCTTTCATTTTAGCTTCTTTGGCCTCTTCTTCGCTGAGATAACCTTTTTTGGCGAGAGCGCGTAAGAGAGCCATTTCAACCCTTACCATCCTTTTTATCTTGCTTTCTTCACTCCATATTCTCTTCATCTCAGGAGTTCCGTAGCGATAATCGATGGGATGAACTATCATGAATCAGAGTTATAAAGGGGTGTTAAAAGCCTTTTCAGTTATTTGCTAAGAAAAGAAAAAAGAAAGGTTAGATGTACGGGTTCTCGATAATTGTTGCCCCTCCCTGTCCTCCTGCACCACACAGCGTGGCACAGCCGTACTTTGCCTCCTCAACGAGGAGGATTCTTGCAAGTGTTCCGAGAACTCTCCCACCGCTCGCTCCGAGCGGGTGGCCAATAGCTATAGCTCCTCCCTTTATGTTGACTCTATCTGGATCAAGGCCGAGTTTCTTTATTGTGTAGAGCGGAACGACCGAGAAAGCCTCGTTAATCTCCCAGTAATCGATGTCCTTAGCCTCAAGGCCCGCTTTTTCCAAAGCCTTTTTGCTTGCAGGGACAGGGCTTGCCCCCATGATGCTTGGGTCGATTGATGCCCAGCCCATTGAAACTATCTTGGCCATCGGCTCAAGGCCGTATTCCTTCATCTTCTTCTTGCTCATCAGCATTACTGCTGTCGCTCCCGCATTAAGCGGTGAAGAGTTGCCAGCGGTGATAACTCCACCGGGCTTGAAGGCTGGTGGTAGCTTTTCGACCTGCTCAAGAGTTGTGTCGGGTCTTATCGACTGGTCAACATCAATAACCTTTTTGCTCCCATCAGCCTGCTCTACTTCGATGGGCAGAATCTCTCCCTTCCACTTCATCGGATAGCCGTCTCCATTGAGGAACCAGCCCTCCTTAACGGCTTGTGCTGCAAGCTTGTGGCTCCTGACACCCCACTCGTCTAAGTCCCTCTTGGTCCATCCCATCTCGTCCTTTGCAACCTCAAAGAGCTTCTCTGCCGTCAATCCCATGCTCATAGCCGTCATGAGGTCGTACTTCTGAATGAGGTCTGCACGAGCCATGAGAGTAGGCGAGACTCCAATGTGTGGGTTCAGGTCCATCTGCATCGGGAGATGGGTCATGTGCTCGAGTCCACATGCAATTACAATGTCGGAGTAGCCAAGCATTATCTCCATCGTTCCATGGTGGACAGCGGTGGTGGAGGAGTTGCAAACTCTCTCAACACCGTGGGCGGGAACCTCTACTGGCAGTTCAGCAAGGAGAGGGACTACTTTACCACCGTAAAGCCAGTTCTCCTTCATCTGCATTGTGCAGCCGGTAATGACATCACCAATCTCCATTGGCTCGATGCCGGTTCTGTTAATCATCTCCTTGATCAGCATTGCTGCAACTGCTGGCATGTCAATTTTGTTGAAAACATCCTTTTCAGGTTGTTTCGGCCTGCTTCTTGAAAACGCAGACCTCAAATAATCAACAATATACACCTCTTCCATTCTACCACCTTTCCTTAAAAAATTAAAAAATTACTGTAAGGGATGCTTCCTAACAACTCCAAGCCTTGAGGGTATCTTTCCGAGCAGGGATCTCGCTATGACCTCCATCTCGATTTCCCTTGTACCCTCGTAGATTTCCAGGATTCTCACATCCCTGTACATCCTGCTGATGTGCTGCTCTCCCATAAAGCCATAACCTCCGTGGATCTGCAGTGCTTCATTAACGATGAACTGTGCAGCCTTGGCTGTGTAATATTTGGCCATTGCAGTTAAACCGGGGTCTGGCATGCCCATCTTGTCCTGGAAGTAAGCTGCCTGATAAGCGAGCAGTCTGGCAGCCTCAAGCTCGGTTCTCATCTTTGCCAGCTTCTCCTGAGTAACCTGGAAGTCCGCAAGCTTTCTCTCGAAGACCTCTCTGTTTCTGGCGTAGTGGTAGGCAAGCTCGAAAGCTCCCTGTGCCAGTCCGAGTGCCTGGAACGCTACAGGAATTCTCGTCACGTTGAAGAACATCATCGTCTGGTAGAATCCCTGCCCTTCCTGGCCGATGAGGTTCTCCTTCGGCACTCTCACGTTCTTGAACACAACCTCTGCTGTATCGCTCGCCCTGATACCGAGCTTGTTCGTCAGCTTGTTAGCCTGAACTCCCGGCATGTCTCTCTCAACCAGAAAGACGGACATGCCGTGATGCCTTTTCGGCGGGTTTGGATCTGTTCTCGCCAGAACAACATAGTAGTCCGCGATGCTGCCGTTGGTTATGAACATCTTTGTTCCGTTGATGATATATTCATCTCCATCCTTGTCAGCTCTGGTTTTTATGCCAGCTACATCACTTCCAGCTTGGGGCTCAGTATAGCATGCAGCGCAGATCTTCTCTCCCTTGGCGAGTGGTGGGAGGTACTTCTTCTTCTGCTCCTCGTTGCCGAAGGCGACGATCTGCTCCGAGCCGAAAGTTGTGGCAAGAATCATTCCGAGTCCGCCGTCAACCCTCCAGAACTCCTCTACGACGAGGCAGGAATCCAGAACACCCAGACCCTGCCCACCATACTGCTCCGGAATCGCCATTCCGATGAATCCGAGCTGTGCAGCTTTCTTCCAAAGCTCGAACGGGAACTTCTCCTCCCTGTCACACTCTTCAACGTAATTTGGAAATTCCTTTTCTGCAAATTCCCTCGCGGCCTCCTTTATGGCCTTCTGGTCTTCCGACAATATGAAATCCGCAAGCATTTTTTACCACCTCAGGCACTCTCTTTTTGTGATTATTTAAATTTTGCCAAGTTAAACAATTGAAAAAGGATTTAAATAGAACTCATTTGTAGTTATATATCATTGGAATTAATGCGAATAGGGGGACAATTTTTAATGTCTCTCCAAAGAACTTCTTAGAGTGAAGGTTGATGAGCTTGCCGAAAGCATTTCAAGCTACGCTGTAAACATTTTGAAGGAGGAAGGGATAGAGGAGCTTTTCCCACCACAGGCTGAGGCTGTGGAGAAGATCTTCCCCGGTAAAAACCTGCTCCTCGCAATGCCCACCGCAGCGGGAAAAACTCTTCTTGCTGAGATGGCAATGGTTAGGGAAGCCATTAAAGGGGGAAAGTGCCTTTACGTCGTTCCTTTAAGGGCTCTCGCAGGAGAAAAGTATGAGAGCTTCAAGAAGTGGGAAAAAATTGGCTTAAGAGTGGGCATATCAACCGGAGATTACGAGTCGAGGGACGAGCATCTTGGGGATTGTGATATAATTGTAACCACGAGTGAGAAGGCTGACTCGTTGATAAGAAACAGGGCAAGCTGGATTAGAGCAGTAACCTGCCTTGTTGTTGACGAAATTCACCTTCTCGATTCCGAGAAGAGGGGAGCAACTCTGGAAATTCTTGTAACCAAAATGAGGAGAATGAACAGAGGTTTGAGGATTATAGGGCTCTCAGCTACTGCTCCAAATATTGATGAAATTGCCGAGTGGCTTGATGCTGATTACTATGTGAGTGACTGGAGGCCTGTCCCACTCATCGAGGGCGTGCTTTGCGAGGGGAAGCTCGAACTTTTCGATAATGGTTTCAGGAATACCAGAAGGGCAAAGTTTGAGGAACTTGTTGAGGAGTGTGTTGCTGAAAACGGAGGAGTTCTTGTTTTCGAATCCACTAGGAGAGGTGCTGAGAGAACGGCTGTCAAGCTGTCGTCCATCACGGCAAAATATGTTGAGAACACCAGCATAGATAAGGCCATACTTGAAGAGAATGAGGGGGAAATGAGCAGGAGGCTGGCAGAGTGCGTCAGGAAAGGTGTGGCTTTCCACCACGCTGGCCTGCTGAACGGGCAGAGGAGGATTATTGAGGATGCCTTCAGGAGAGGGGAGTTAAAGGTCGTTGTCGCCACACCCACGCTCGCTGCTGGCGTAAACCTGCCTGCGAGAAGAGTGATAGTAAGAAGCCTTTACCGCTTTGACGGCTATTCAAAGAGAATAAAGGTTGCTGAATACAAGCAGATGGCGGGAAGGGCAGGAAGGCCGGGGATGGATGAGAAGGGGGAGGCCATTATCTGTGTTGGAAAGAAGGACAAAGAGGTTGCTATAAATCGATACATATTTGGCGAGCCGGAGAGGATAACGTCAAAACTCGGTGTTGAAACTCACCTGAGGTTTCACAGCCTCTCCATCATCTGTGACGGTTATGCAAAAACCTTTGAAGAGCTGGAAGACTTCTTCGCCGAGACGTTCTTCTTCAAGCAGAATGAAATATCCCTCAGCTACGAACTTGAAAGGGTTGTAAGGCAGCTTGAAAACTGGGGAATGATTGTCGAAGATGGCTCATTTGCTCCAACCAAGCTCGGCTCTCTGGTTTCAAGGTTATACATCGATCCCCTGACAGGGTTCATTTTCCACGACGTCCTCAGCAGGATGGAGCTCAGTGATGTGGGAGCTTTGCACCTCATCTGCAGAACTCCGGACATGGAAAGGCTTGCTGTAAGAAAGACCGATTCGTGGGTGGAAGAGGAAGCCTTCAGGCTGAGGAAGGAGTTCAGCTACTATCCGTCAGACTTCTCTGTTGAGTACGACTGGTTTTTGTCGGAAGTCAAAACTGCCCTTTGCCTCAAGGACTGGATTGAGGAAAAGAGCGAGGATGAGATTTGTGTGAAGTACGGTATTGCTCCCGGCGATTTGAGGAGAATAGTTGAGACCGCTGAGTGGCTGAGCAACGCGATGGACAGAATAGCGGATGAGGTTGGGAACAGCAGTGTCAAGGGTCTGACGGAAAGAATAAAGCACGGTGTTAAGGAAGAGTTGCTCGAACTGGTCAAAATAAAGAATATCGGGAGGGTTAGGGCAAGAAAGCTTTACAATGCAGGAATAAGAGCGGCTGAAGACATCGTGAAGAACAGGGAGAGGGTTGCATCCTTGATTGGAAAGGGCATAACTGAGAAGGTCGTTAAAGAAATTAGCGTTAAGTCTTTAAACCCGGAGTAGTAGTTCAGTCATACAGGGCCGGTAGCTTAGCCAGGCAGAGCGCGGGACTCTTAATCCCGCAGTCGGGGGTTCAAATCCCTCCCGGCCCGTGCTTGTTTTGGAAATTAAGATTATTGCTGGCTGGACTTGAGCTTTTATTGATTTTACGAGCTGATTGAGGAATTCTGAGATATTTTCGATGTTTTTTTAGCCCAATCATAAACTTCCGGTTTAAACCAAGGAGTTTTTCAGAAGTTATCAGAGATCTGATCAAGAAGGAAGGAAATTACGAACTTCTTTTGCTCGGATTCGGGACGAGAAATGAGAGGGAGGCAGAGGAGTTAAAAAAGGAAATCAAGGAGGCTGAGAAATGGATGCAATCCTTGATACAAGCGTAATCATAGACCTGTTCAAAGGAGACAGAGAACTACTTGAAAAGCTCCCAAAAGACCTTGTTTACGGGATTTCAGTCATATCCATCTTTGAACTGCACTGTGGAAGTCTGAAGGAGAGAGAAGAAGTATTCCTTGAAAAGATGCCCAAACTTGCTTATGACGAAGTTGCTGCAAAACTTGCAGTGAAGATATTCAAGTCCCTAAAGAAAAATGGCAAAGTTCCAAAGGTGAAGGACCTGCTTATAGCCTCGTCGGCCATCGCAAACGATTTGGCTGTTGTGACGAGGGATAGGGATTTTGAAATTTACAGGGCCTTCGGATTGAAAGTAGAAATCGTTTGAGCATTTACACCTGTAAATTCGCAGGTTTAACAATAGCATAATTTTCCTTCACATCCATAACCCGCAAAAAGCCTTAAATATACTTCAGGTGTCAGTGAAACGGGGATCAACAATGGGATGGAAATCACACGGTTTCAGGTTCAGATCAGGAAGAAAGTTAAGGAAAAAGGTCAGAGAGAGGGGAGTGAGAATCAAGAAGTTTCTGCAGACATTTGATGTCGGACAGAGAGTCCACATTGACATCGAACCGGCCTCGCAGAAGGGCATGCCACATCCGAGGTTCCAGGGGAGAACTGGAGTCGTCGTGGGACAGAGAGGCAGGGCTTACCTTGTGCAGGTGAGGGATGGGGGGAAGATGAAAACCCTGATTGTCAGGCCCGAGCACCTCAAACCACAGAGTGGTTGAAATGTTTAAGGAAGTTAGAGATTTTGAATACATCACTATTTCTGAAGCAAAGGAAATAATGGAGGAAATTGCCAAAAAAAGGCAGGAAGAGGCCGAGCTTTTGTTTGAAACGAGGAGGGCTTTAAAGCACCTCCGCCTTTTCTCCAAACTTCCGGCTGACAAGGCGAGAGAGCTCGTCGATGAGCTTCTCAAACTGCCTCAGGTTGGCAGTAAGGAGATAGCTGTAAAGCTTGTAGATATAATGCCACGCATTCCTGACGAAGTGAGGATTATCTACGCAAAAGAAAGAGTTACTCTAACACCTGAGCAGATTCAGGAAATTCTGGACGTCATCGACAAGTATCGTATTTAAGAAAAACATAAATAGTTATAGTGCTATTTTGAAAAAGGAGCTGATGCTATGGAGAAGCAAAGAGTAGAAAGGTCTGAAAGTAAAGACAAACTTGAGGATTATGCCTATGTACTTGATTTCATGCCATACGGTCATCCTGATGATAAAAGACCTATACACAGGAGAGAACCTCTTGCTCAGGTTGTTGGGGAGAAGTACTTCACATTACTTGAGGTCAGCATAAGGAAGGGGAAGCAACCGCTTGTTATGGACAGAGTGTATATCGGCAAAGGAGAAAGAGATGTTGTTTTCAAGATAAAGAGAAGGTTGAGGTATGAAGACTTAACTCCTGCCGCAAAGGCAGAACTTCCTTACGTCATCGAACACATCATAAAGCAGGATGAGAAGAAATATGTTGACTTCTTCAACAAGGCAGATTCGATAACCACCAGAATGCACCAGCTCGAACTCCTTCCTGGCGTTGGAAAGAAGATGATGTGGGCAATAATCGAAGAAAGGAAAAAGAAGCCTTTTGAAAGTTTTGAGGATATAGCCCAGAGGGTCAAAGGTATTCAGAAGCCAGAAAAGCTCATTGTCAGCAGAATTATACACGAAATCAAGAATCCGCAAACCAAGTACAAGCTCTTTACCGCTTGAAAAAATTAATATATTTTTTCGTTGTGCTATTCTCATGGGGATGATTGGGGAGATTACCACTTTCTTTGGAATGAGAGTCTTTACGGATGAAGGGAGATATGTTGGCAGGGTAGAGGATGTGATTCTCGACCAGAACACAAAATCTATCAGGGGGCTTGCAATCTCTGACTACAACAAGGCCTTGATAGACTCGCATGCGAAAGGCGTCATTATTCCTTACAGGGTCGTTAAGGCTGTTGGGGACATCATTATAATCAAAGACCTCTTCAAGAGAAAGTCGAGATCGTTTGAGTACGAATCGAGAGAACTCATGAAAGAGGAGGAAGAAGAAGGAGAAGAATGGCAAGAATAACCACGGAAATTCCGGCAAGCAGTCTGAGGCTTAATTTCTCCTTCAAAAATACTGCGCTGAAGATTGCCGCGAAAACTGGTGAGGAAGAAGAGGGCTGAACAACGTTCCACGAATTTGAGATTTTTATCGCTGTAATGAAAAGCATAATCCCTATAAATGAGAAAAAGCCCCCTATTACTCCTGAGAAAATTACTGATTCCCTGTTGAGAATTTCGTCCTTTTTTACTGTAAAAAGGAGGAGCACCAAGCAGAATAGCAGCCTCACGAAAGCCACAATCGAGACGGGAAGCCTGTCTGTGAGAAAGTCGAGAGTGAGGATTGCAAGAGCCCACGAAAAAGCTGCAAAGAGCGCATAAAAAATTCCTGATGTTTCCCCCTTCTTTCCTGATCCATAAATAATGTAAACTGCCAGAAATACAAGGATGGCAGAAATGAGAGTGTTTACGCTAAGTTTTTCGCCATAAACAACCGTAGAGAGCAAAACAACATAAACAGGATACGTTGAAGATGCAGGAAGTGCGATGCTAACCGGTGACCTTTTTAAAGATGCAAAGTAGCTCAGGTCCCCGATGTAAAAAGACAGTATTGCTGAAATGATGAGAATAAGGGCTGTTTGCATATCGAAGGTTGTTTCTGGCAGCTCCAATACGGTAAAAGGGAGAAAGTAAAGCGTGGCGAAAAGAGTTCGATGGAAATTCGCTGTAAAAACGCTAACGCTCCGCACGCCTTTTCTGTATGCTATCTCATTGAATGCCCAGCAAATGGCTGAGACCAGAGAGAGAATAACTCCGAGCACGAGTTTTGAATTTCAGTGTTGCTTAAAGTCTTTGCTTGATTTGTATAGTTAATTATCAATTATTTTCTTTTCTGCGAGAACTTAAATTTTTTTATTTCTACGTTCAAAACGCTAAAAAATGCATAGAATTCCTGCAAAAGAGTTGAAGAGCTTTTAGGGCAAAAATCAAAAGATTTATATATGAAAGACTCTCATGATGAGTTGCAAAAGAGGTGATGTAAATGAGTGAGGCAAAGGAATTGATTAAGAAGATGTGCGACCTCCAGAACAGTAACGAAGAGATACAGAAGGAAATGGCTGGCTGGAGTGGAGTCGTTCAGTACAAGCTCGATGGTGAAGAGTTCTACGTTGAGTACAAGTCTGATGGGACATGCGAATTTAAAGAGGGCGTTCACAGCTCCCCAACCTTCACGGTTGTTGCTCCTCCAGACTTCTGGCTTGCAGTTCTTAAGGGGCAGGAGGATCCGGTCAGCGGTTTCATGATGGGCAAATACAGAATCGAAGGAAACATAATGGAAGCTCAGAGACTCGCTGGTGTGATCAAGAAGTTCCAGGGCAAATTCGAACTCTAATTTTTTCTTTTTTGTTTTTTCTGGGAAAGCTTCTACAGTTTTTCGATGAATTCTGTGAATTCAATCCACATACTTAACGAGCTTTGTCCACGTCCCTATCTCTAAGAAGCTCCCCTCAACGTTCTCCTCCATCTCTTTGAACATTTTAAAGGGAACGGTGAAGGTCAGAACATCATCGCCGAGCTGCCTTCTGACATTCATCCTTGCATCCAAGTCGGTTAAACCGATAACAGCTCTTGGGGCATCCGATTCTGCCTCCCTGTAGGCAAAGATACCTATCTGATGACATCCCGCGCCCATAGGAATGAAAACGTTGTCTATCCTTTCTCTGGTATAGTTCGCCAGAATTACAAGGGCTGAGAGCTGATGCGGGTTTACGATGAAAACTACCACAACTGGCTCCTCTTTATCGCTTACCTTGCTTAGAGGTTTGAACAGAACGTATTCTGTCGGCACTTCTGTTATTGGTAGTTGCTCCACAAACTTCTTTACGAGTTCGGGAGATTTTATGTACCTCTCTCCGTGCAGTATCTTTTCAAATCTGTCCTTTCCAAGCTTTTCACGCATGCCTTCCAGAAGCTTCTTTCCATTCTCCCACTGCTCATAGCCGGTGGAGAGAAAGTAGCAGAACCCCTCAAAGCCTCCTAAAAACCACCTTTCGTAGAGATTTCCGAATCCCAGCCCAGTACCTCCGCCCTGGCAACCGAACGTCCTTCTGCTGAATGCCGCAACCTCACCCTTTGCAGCTCTTGCCAGCATCCACATCACACACCCCCACTG
>NZ_JACDNT010000043.1 GCF_017656475.1 Archaeoglobus sp. | reverse complement strand
AGTGGGAAATAATTTCGGGAAAAGACACACAGCAGGATAACAGGAAAAATTTATATGGGTGGATTGAAAATTTAGTTCATGTACGTTCCTGCGAGAAGTCTGGCGAGAAAGTCAGTCGTGCTTACCGATGGAACTGTTGTCGGAACGCTTTACAACATAACGGTTGATTTCAAAACCGGGACAATAGTAAACCTTCTTGTGAAGCCTGAAAATGAGATTCCCGACTTCAAAAAGGAGGAGGGGCTTTATATAATCCCGTTTGAGTGTGTGAGATCTCTAAAAGATTTCATCGTCGTTGACAGAAGAAGAGTCAGATGAGGGACTACATTTTTCCGCCTTTAATCCTGCCTCTCTTCTTACTGCTTATTTTCCTCCCTCTACTGCTCCTGATGTTTCTCTTCACAGGAACAGCGGTTTTTCAGCTTGTCTTTGGTGTAGATGCCGAAACGGCTATGCTGATTTTCCTCTTTATACTTATTGGGAGTTTCATCAATATCCCCATCTACGAGAGAGAAGGTGTGGTTTACGAAACCACATACAGAGTTTTTGGTTTGATGTATGCGGTTAAGAAAAGGCAGAAAATGGTAGTTGCCGTGAATCTCGGTGGGTGCGTTTTCCCCTCAATTCTCGCCATAAAAGCTCTCTTTGATTTGCTGCGTTACATCCCTTTCTCCGCCTGGCTTGCGACGTTTCTGCTGGCATCAGCGGTGATATACTACTTCGCCAGACCCGTGCCAAATGTAGGGATCGTGGTCCCAATGCTCATACCCCCGCTCACAGCAGCGTTTTTCAGCTTCTTAACCCTCATGATGATTGATGCCCCAGTCCTTCTGCTACCCAAACTCGCCTTCTCCACAGGAGTTCTTTCAGCCCTCTTTGGGGCTGACATACTGCATCTGAAGGACTTGGAAAAAATAGGCTCAGGTGTTGTGAGTATAGGCGGTGCAGGAACATTTGACGGGATTTTCCTTACAGGAATCTTTGCGGTTATCTTCTCAGTCTTGTTTGTTTAAATCTTCGATGAGATCTCTGGTTGCCATCCTCACAGCCTCCTCGCTGCTGTATCTTGGTCTCCATCCCAGCTTCTTGAGCCTTTCTATGCTGAGAAGCATCACCGGCACATCACCTTTCCATCCCCTATCTCCTCCAGTGAATCTGAATTTAGGTGACAGTCCGAACTCCTCGCTTACTATCTCGGCAATTCTTTTCACCTTAACCTGGTCTTCGCTGCCGATGTTGAATATGTTGACTTTCCCATCACCTTTAAGTCCTGCGAGCATCGCTTCTACGCAGTCTGTTATGTAAATATATGACTTGTTCTGCTCTCCATTTCCAAGAATCTCCAGTTCCTCCGGATTCCTCTTCAGCTTCATTATGAAATCGTAGATTACTCCGTGAGTGCTTCTTCTCCCTATGACATTTGCAAATCTGTAAATCCAAGCCTGCATGTCGAAGGTGTGACAGTAGGATTCAATCAAGGCCTCACAGGCAAGCTTTGATGCTCCATAAAGGCTAATCGGGTGTGTGGGATAGTCTTCGGGTGTCGGGATTACCTCAGCCTCTCCGTAAACAGTAGAGGTGGAGGTAAAAATTATTTTGCTAACTCCAGCTTTTCTCGTAGCCTCAAGTAGTCTGTATGTGGCAAGAACGTTGTTTCTGTAAATTTCGTCCGGATTCTCCGCTCCAATCCTCACATCAGGGTTGGCTGCTATGTGCCAGAGTTCTTCAGCCCCCCTCAAATAATCCACAATGTCGTCTTTCGCCAGATCAGCCTTAATGAGCTTTGCAGATTCATTGACGAACTCCTCTTTTCCACTCGAAAGGTTATCAATAACTATTATTTCGTTCGATTCTGACAGTTTATCCACGATGTGACTGCCTATAAATCCCGCTCCTCCTGTTACCACTATCATTGGGAAAGATTTTAAAATGAGTTGTTATATACTTTTTCTGCACAACGCAGAGGGGTGATATGGTGCTTCCAAATCAAATGGTAAAGTCAATGGTCGGTAAGATTATAAGGGTAGAAATGAAAGGAGAGGAGAACCAGTTAGTCGGAAAACTTGAGGGCGTTGACGACTACATGAACTTGTATCTAACCAACGCAATGGAGTGCAGAGGAGAAGAGAAGGTTAGAAGCCTTGGAGAGATAGTTCTCAGAGGAAACAACGTTGTTCTGATACAGCCACAAGAAGAATGACCGAGTTTCAGATTACCGATACAAGAGAGGAAATTTTAAAGATTCTTGAGGAGAGGGGAGCTGTTCTTCAGAAAGACCTCTGGAAAGAGCTCAACATAGACAGCAGCAAGTGTTCGAGAATTCTCAGGAAACTCGAGAAAGAGGGCTTGATAAAGAGAGTTGAGGTTGTAGTTGACGGTGTAAAGACATTCAAGATAATCCCGGCAGGAGCGGAAGAGGAGGATGAAGAGGAGGAAGAGCTGGACTTAAAGGCTGTCCTTGACAGAATGGAAGAAGTAGCAGGCTATCCGCCATGCTTTGCCTGCACAGAGGTGGACTGTGATGCCAAAGAATGTATAAAGCTTGAAGTATGGTTTTTGAGCAAGTGCAGAATGCTGAGCTAAGTTATTTTAACACGTTTGTCTAATGTGAGGGAGAATGAATGAGGACATAAACGAGATCCTTGGCGGGCTGGAATTTGAATCCACAAAGGATGTTTCCGTTCCTGAGAGGCTAGTAGATCAAGTCATCGGTCAGGACCATGCGGTAGAGGCAATAAAGAAGGCTGCAGTTCAGAAAAGGCATGTGATGCTCATAGGCTCCCCCGGAACAGGAAAGTCGATGCTTGCCAAGGCGATGGCAGAGTTGCTGCCAAAGGAGGAGCTTGAAGATATCTTGGTCTACCCCAATCCCCAGGATCCAAACCAGCCAAAGATCAGGCTTGTTCCGGCAGGAAAGGGAAGGGAAATAGTGGAGGCGTACAAGGAGGAGGCGATGAAAAAGGCTCAGGCAAGGAACTTTCTCATTTTCACTCTCGTCTTCCTCGTTATAGGCTACACGGTTCTCACCAATCCCGGAAACCTGATCTGGGGCATTATTGCTGCAGTGCTGATACTGATGATGTCCCGCTACTTCATCCCGAGAGAGGACAGAAATGTGCCGAAGCTGCTCGTGGATAATTCTGAAAAGACCACCGCTCCATTCGAAGATGCCACTGGAGCTCATGCTGGAGCGCTGTTTGGCGATGTTAGGCATGATCCCTTCCAGAGCGGAGGTTTGGAAACTCCCGCACACGAGAGAGTTGAAGCTGGAGCCATTCATAGGGCCCACAAGGGAGTGCTCTACATTGACGAAATAAACACACTCACAATCGAATCGCAGCAGAAACTTCTCACGGCCTTGCAAGATAAAAAGTTCCCAATTACGGGCCAGAGTGAGAGGAGCAGCGGTGCAATGGTGAGGACTGAGCCAGTGCCATGTGACTTCATTCTCGTCGCTGCTGGCAACCTTGATGCTCTCATGGGCATGCACCCCGCGCTGAGGAGCAGAATCGAAGGTTACGGCTATGAGGTGTACATGAACGACACGATGCCAGACACTCCTGAAAACAGGCAAAAGCTTGTGAGGTTCGTGGCTCAGGAGGTTGTCAAGGACGGCAAGATTCCGCACTTCGACAAGTACGCTGTGGCAGAGATTATCAGGGAAGCGAGGAGAAGAGCGGGAAGAAGGAACCACCTCACGCTAAGATTGAGGGAGCTTGGAGGGCTCGTAAGGACTGCTGGTGACATTGCAAAAAGTGAAGGATCGGACATTGTGAGGCTTGAGCATGTTCTTAAGGCGAAGAAGATAGCCAAAACAATAGAGGAGCAGCTTGCAGACAAGTACATAGAGAGGAGGAAGGACTACAAGCTCTTCATCACTGATGGATACGAAATCGGCCGTGTTAATGGTTTGGCAGTTATAGGCGAGTCTGCAGGGATAGTTCTGCCAATCATTGCTGAAGTAACACCGTCAATGAGCAAGTCGGAGGGAAGAGTTATAGCCACAGGCAGACTGCAGGAGATTGCCAGAGAGGCTGTGATGAACGTCTCTGCAATCATCAAGAAGTACACAGGGAGAGATATATCCAATATGGACGTGCACATCCAGTTTGTTGGAACTTACGAGGGGGTTGAGGGCGATTCAGCAAGCATAAGCATAGCAACAGCCGTTATTTCGGCAATAGAAGGCATACCCGTTGACCAGTCCGTTGCCATGACAGGAAGCCTTTCGGTGAAGGGGGAGGTGCTGCCAGTTGGAGGAGTGACTCAGAAAATCGAAGCGGCAATTCAGGCAGGGCTTAAGAGGGTGATCATACCAAAGGACAACATAGACGATGTGCTGCTCGACGCCGAACACGAGGGCAAGATTGAAGTAATCCCTGTTTCGAGAATCAACGAAGTTCTTGAGCATGTATTAGAGGATGGCAAAAAGAAAGACAGGCTGATGAGCAAGTTTAAGGAGCTTGAGCTGGCTGCAGTTTAACTATTTTTCGACAACTATTAATTTCCCAAACCCCTCTTTTATCTCCGCCTTAAGGTTTTGACCCTCAAAGACCTTTTCGAGAAAAGTTCTTACGAATCTCTTGATTTTCAGGTCGTTGAGTATGAGTGTGTAAACACCATTTCCCTCATCTTTTATCTCATACCAGTTTGCCTTCTCCACATACCTGAGAATTTTCTCGACAGTATCGAGACCCTTCATCTTGTACTGCAGTGCATGGCTTAAGCCAATCTCCTCCATCTGCCTCCAGAAGTCAGAGTTGTCAGAATCTTCAATTTCGTTGAAGATGACCCTCCAGTGCTCAATATCGAGGATCATATGCTGCCTCTTTGCCAGATAATCTACCCAAGCCTCGAGTGATTGTGAATCGACACCAAGCTTGTAAATATCGTATCCAAGGTCAATAAGATCACGAATAATCTCGCTTGTGCTTTTACCAGTCATTTTCCTCAGTTTCTCTAACTTTTCCTTTGATGTGTTATCAATGGAGATACTCAATCTTTCGGTCATTGTTCTTGTTTAATATGACTGATTAATTACTCTTTCGCACAAAAATGTTGCGTTACTGCGCAGTTTAGAATAAACTTGAACAAAAGTGTACTAATATCCGCTAAAATTCACATTTTTAATCTTTAATCTCAAATAAAGTTAAATATCAATAATTTAACCTATTTTTGGTGATAAATAGATGAGAGGTTTGAGGAGGTGGTTTAGATGACAGACCCCATGGAAGCCATGAAAAAGGAGTTTGAGAACCGCATAATTCCTCCGAGCTGGAAAGACAGAGTTTGGGATATAGAGGACTACAGAAAGTTTCACAAGGATACGATAAAGGATAAAGAGTCGATTGAAAAGTGGTGGGAAAAGTGGGCAAACGAGATTTTCTGGTTCAAGAAGTGGAACAAGGTTCTTGACGATAGCAACCCGCCATTCTACAGGTGGTTTGTCGGGGGAGAGACGAACCTTGCCTACCTCTGCACTGACTGGCAGATTGAGCAGGGAAGGAAGAACAAGGTGGCAATAATATGGGAAGGTGAGCCAGTAACGGAAAATGGCGAACCGTTAGAGGTCAGAAAGCTCACATACTACGACCTTTACAGGGAATCCAACAGAATTGCTGCAATGCTGAAGGATAAGCTCGGCGTTAAGAAGGACGAGATTCTGACGTTCTACCTTCCCATGATTCCCGAACTGCCGCTTTTCATGCTCGGTGTTCAGAGAATCGGGGCGAAGCACAGCATCGTTTTCAGCGGATTCAGCGCTCAGGCTTTAGCTGTCAGAATCATGGATGCCGGAGCGAGATATGTTGTTACTGCCGATGGGGTTTACAGGAGAGGGAAAATTCTCAACCTAAAGGCGATAGTCGATGACGCTGTTAAAATCTGCGAGCAGGAGGGGCACAAGGTCGAGAAGGTTATAGTGGTTAAAAGGGCAGGAAATGAGATTCCATGGGATGAAAGCAGGGACGTTTGGTTTGAAGACCTGATGGAAGACATAGGGAAGAACGTTAAGGTTGAATGCGAAAGAATGGGTTCCGAGGACTTCAGCTTCATCCTCTACACCTCAGGAACAACAGGAAGGCCTAAAGGTGCTCAGCACTCAGTTGGCGGTTACGCCGTCCACCTCTACACCACAATGAAGCTCATATTCGACATAAAGGATGATGACGTCTTCTGGTGCACCGCAGACATTGGATGGATTACGGGTCACAGCTACATTGTCTACGGGCCTTTGATGACGGGTGCCACTTCAGTCATGTATGAAGGTGCTCCGGACTTCCCAGACATTAGCAGATGGGCGGCGATGATTGAAAGGTACGGTGTGACGATATTCTACACCGCTCCAACAGCCATAAGAATGCTCATGCGCTTCCCGGAGGAGAACTACACCAAATACGACATGTCCACGCTCAGAATAATCCACAGTGTTGGGGAGCCAATCAATCCCGAAGCATGGAGATGGTACTACAGGGTGTTTGGAAAGGAGGATGTGGTTTGCTCAAGCACTTGGTGGATGACTGAAACTGGGGGTATGCTGACAGATCACTTCCCGGGATTGGGCAAAATCATCCCGCTCAAGCCCGGAACTAATGGCTACCCCATTCCGGGAGTGAGGATGGAGGTCTTAGACGATGAGGGCAATCCTGTGAAGCCAGGGGAGAGGGGATATCTGGTCATTTCAACACCATGGCCCGGAATGCTCATGACTCTCTTCAAAGACCCGAACAGATACATCGACGTCTATTTCGGCAAGTACAAGAGCAAGGGATGGTACTACTACACCGGCGACTTCGCCATGTTCGATGAAGATGGCTATGTCTGGGTTCTGGGAAGGGCGGACGACATTCTGAAGGTTGCGGGGCACAGAATCGGTACTGCCGAGATTGAGTCTGCCATGGTCTCCCATCCAGATGTTGCTGAAGCAGCATGCGTCGGCAAATCCGACCCGGTTAAGGGGGAGATTCCTATAATCTACACGGTGCTTAGAGATGGCGTTGAGCCGTCACCAGAAATGGTGGACAAGCTGAAGAAACACCTCAGAGCGACTCTTGGTCCTGTGGTTGCAAGTGATGCTGTGATAACCTTCGTCAACACCTTGCCAAAAACAAGAAGCGGTAAGATAATGAGAAGGTTGCTGAGGGCTGTGGCTGAGGGCAAGGAGCTTGGAGATATTACAACCCTTGAGAGCGAGGTGGCTGTGGAAGAAGCGAAGAGAGCCTATGAGATGATTAAGTCGGCCCTTGAGGGGGCCAAATCTTAATTTTTTAGGTGGATTGAATGGCGTCAAAGTGGCTAGTAATCTTTGCCGGATTTCTGCTGAACCTCATGCTGGGCATAGTTTACGCCTGGAGCGTTTTTGTCAAGCCGCTGATGGACACATTTGGCTGGAGTAAAACCATAGCCTCTCTCCCATTCTCAATCTTCCTCCTGATTTTCGCCATAATGATGGTTCCTGCAGGCAGAACTCAGGACAGGATAGGCCCCAGAAAGGTTGCAATGCTCGGAGGAGTGCTTCTGGGAGTCGGATTTCTTCTTTCCGGCTTTATCGAAACGATACAGAATCCGTACTGGCTGATACTCACCTACGGTGTGGTTGCCGGTGCGGGCTGTGGTTTGGGCTACGCATGCCCAATTCCCGTGGCAAGAAAGTGGTTTCCAGAAAGAGTGGGACTCGCCACCGGCCTTGTTGTCATGGGATTTGGATTGAGTGCTTTGATATTTGCTCCTCTTGAAAGAATACTGATTGACACCTATGGTATTGGTCAAACTTTCTACATTCTTGGAGTTATTCTTCTCATTGTTGCCGTCCTGGCAGCATCAATGCTCGCAAATCCACCGGAAAGCTCTGTCTCAAACCCGAAGCAGGAAGTTACAGTTGTTGAAACCGGCAAAAAAGAGTTCGGCCCTTCGGAAATGCTGAGGGACATCAGATTCTACACCCTCTGGCTGAGCTTCTTCTTCATGGCTCTTGCTGGACTTATGGTGATTGGACACATCGCCCCCTACGCGCAGGAACATGGTGTGGAGCCGCTTGCAGCAGCATTCGCGGTTAGCATTCTCTCTGTGGCAAATGCAGTTGGCAGACCCGGTGCAGGAGCGCTGTCTGACAAAATTGGCAGAGCGACAACAATGTTTCTGCTATTCCTGATACAGGCTGCAACGCTCATAACCTTCCCGCACATCGCCCTGACTCTCATAACAATATACATCTGCGCAGCAATTATCGGCTTCAACTACGGAGCGAACTTCTCCCTTTTCCCCTCAGCCACAGGTGACTTCTTCGGTACAAAAAATCTCGGAGTCAACTACGGGCTGGTTTTCACGTCATACGGAGTTGGAGGGCTTGTGGGGCCCATAATGGCAGGATACGTCTTTGACGTTACTGGAAGCTACGAAATCGCTTTCCTGATAGCCGGAGTGCTCGCCTTCATAGCAGCCCTTATGAGCTTCACACTCAGGAAGAAATAATTTTTAAATTTTCAAAATTTTTGGAACGTTGACATCATAGGGTGGCTCTATCACTCCGTACTCCGTTATGAGTGCCGTTACGTTTTCAAGGGGTGTCGGGTCGAAAGCCGGATTGTAAACCTTCACGTCGAGGGGAGCAATTTGCCTGTTTCCACAGTAAATGAGCTCCTCTCTTGGTCTTTCCTCAATCACGACATCCTTTGCTTTCTTACCCCAATCAAATGTCGCCTTCGGAGCAGCGACGTAGAACGGGATGCCGTGATGCTTGGCAACAACTGAGACTGTGTAGGTGCCTATTTTGTTGAAAACAGCATCCCTGACAATCCTGTCCGCCCCGACGATAACTTTGTCAACCATCCCCTTCTGCATCACTATGCCCACCATCGAGTCTGTTATCAAAGTGACGTCAATTCCGTCCTCCATAAGCTCCCAGCAGGTGAGCCTTGATCCCTGATTAAGCGGCCTTGTTTCGCACGCGATAACCTTGATTCTCTTTCCCTCTTTTACAGCACTCCTGACTACCCCCAAAGCTGTTCCCCAGTCAACAGTAGCCAGTCTGCCAGCGTTGCAGTAGGTAAGGATGGTGTCGCCATCTTCAAGCAGCTTTGCCCCGTACTCTCCCATCTTCCTGTTTCTCTCGATATCCTCCTCAGCCAGCCTCTCAGCCTCCATCAACGCAAGCTCTCTGACCTCCTCAACGCTTTCTCCTTTTAATGCCGCATTAAGCGCCCTCTCTATTCCGACAAAGAGGTTGACGGCTGTGGGACGAGTTGACGCAAGGAACTTAGCGGACTTTCTGAGATAATCTTTAAGCTCATCAACAGTCTCAAATTCCCTCTCCCTAGCAGCCAAGGCGATGCCATACGCTCCAGCAGCTTCAAGTGCCGGAGCGCCCCTTACAGCAAGCCTTTTTATTGCATCAGCCAGCTCCTCTATGTTTCTGCATTCAATAATTTCCAGCTTTTCAGGAAGCTTTGTCTGGTCGATAAGCTTCAGCCCGTTGTCCCAGAATATCGACCTCATAACCAGCACCTCACTTCAGAACCTTCCCCGTCATTTCAGCCCATACCCTCAAATCCATTTCCGCCAGAGTTTCTCTCCTCTCTTCCGAGATATCCCTCAAAAGTTTTTCCATTTCCAGATACCTCTTGGGGGTCATATTACTAGGAATTTCGAAGCCTTGCTTTTCAAGCCACCTGAGAACGTGTCGGTCAACTATGGCAACATCCTCCCTCCCGACATTCCGCAAAAAGTGGCTTGCCTCCTTCATTCCAAGACCTTTTATTTTGAGCAAAATTTTTCTCGCCTTCTCGCTCTCAAATCCCAAAGCTTTTTCAACAAGCTCGAAGTTTTCGAAGGCTTCCCTGATGTACTCGGATTTTCTGTTGTGAAACCTCACTCCAGCCATTTTGAGAGCCTCGTCAACGCTTACTCTTTCTTCAAGAAGTTTCTGAAACTTCAAACCTGCCGTTGCGGATGAGTTGGCTGTTGAGATACAGAAGGCAAGCTCGGTTTTGATGTTAGCTTTTAGACTTAAATCGAGAAAAGGCCTGAAATCAAACACAACCTCCCCCTTTTCTCCAAGCTGCCTGAACTCCTCGATCCGCCTCAAAATTGCCTTTTCAATCATGCTCCAAAGCCTCTCCCTCAACAGCGATGTTTGTTGCAAACGATACTGCAGCTATACCGCTTTTCTCGCACACCTCTATTGCAGAATCAAGTATCGCTGCTTTTGAGGCTATCAACGGAATTCCCACCCTCGCACATTTCATCACCATTCCCCTTGAAATCCTGCCTGAGAGCAAAAGGAAAACCTTGCCTGGCTCGACACCTTTGAGCAGCAATGAGCCTATTGCCTTATCCACAGCATTGTGCCTTCCCACGTCGTGCATTCTCGACACGATTCCGTTCTTGCTAACTATAACAGCAGTGTGATAACCTCTCGTTCTTCTATATTCTTCAGTTTCAAGGTACTGTAGAGCGTTCTCTACCTCCTCAAGCGTGAACTTTTCCCCAGCTTTAACCTTGGGTATTTCTTCTCTCTCCCTGAAGACTCCGATGCAACCTGAAGACGTTATGGTGGTTGAGCTATGTTCTCCATTCATTTTAACGTAAATCAGGTTATCCTCAACCTTTGAAATCTCGATTTCATCTACCGATTTGGCAATCCCTTCGGAAATTATGAAGCCGACCGCAAGTTCGATGAGGTTCTCTGGTGTGCACATGAGGTGATAGGGAGTTCTTCCCGCAATAATCGTTACTCTGCTCTCCTTTGCAAGTTCAAGGGTCTTTCCAAGTTTTCTAATCACGCCCTCATCTCTGGTATAGGAGTTAAAAATTTTGGCATGGTGGCTCGTTTGGTGAAGGCCATAAAAATACCGAAGAGATATTTAACATCGATCAGCTCGACGATTCAGCCGAGATTCACAAGCTTGTAAAAGTGTTTAATCGCAAAGGGGTGGCAACGAGGTTGCAAGAGATTGATTCGAGGACCAGTAAAGCTGTTAAGCGGTCTCTCCGATCGAGGACTTTGTCGTGCTCAAGGTGAACAATACGATTCACATCAGGGAGGCGGGTAGAAGCATGTATAGCGAAAAGAAAAAGAAACCGGGCTTTCAATGAAACTGCGACTCTTCATCTCTCTTGGTGAGTCCCCCTTGTGAAGGCGAGTGGAATTGACAACAAATAAAGTTAAAGATACAACTTTTTTAGAGATCGAGTGGCTCAGCGGGCTGGAGATTCAGTTGCGGCCTCTCGTTCGTGGCAAAAGACAGGTACCTGTATACCCTATACATAAGCGAAACATAGCCGTTCATAAATTCCGCTGCACCTCTATGCCTCTTTCCGAGAATCAGCGTATACAGGAAGAGAAATATCCACAGCACAGCCACTACAATCCCAAGCACGTCCAAAATCAGCCCGTAAAATATTCCGAGCGGTATTCTCAGGAGAGTTTCGATTTTCCCCCATGCATGGGTATAGCAACGAACACGTATAACCTTTTTGGGTTGTTATTCAAGATGCTTTATAGAGATAGCAGATAAACTACTTGCACCACTCTTCTCCAATGCTAAATTCCCATTAAGGTGTAATTTAACCTTTTCAATTTGTAGAAGGCCTAAAATCAATCAAACACTCATCCATTAGACTCTGACACGCCTAGGGATTTCTAACCCCGCAGCAGTTCAGTACGAATTCTATCACAATATGTCTTTTCCCGAAATTATTTCCCACTCTAACAAACCTCGATGTGAAACTTGA